>NZ_CATWFF010000001.1 GCF_958350005.1 uncultured Megasphaera sp.
GTTGCAATACATAAAAGCAGTAAGGATAGATTTAGTTGTCTCTATAGCTGGCTCATTTGCCACGATTATGGTATAGTATATACGTGTTTCACTTTACAGGGCAGGAGGACAGAATGTACACGTATGTGTTGTTTGATTTAGATGGGACATTGACGGATTCGCAGGAAGGAATCGTCAGGTCCGTGGCGTATGGGCTGGAGAAGATGGGCGAATCGACTGACGGGCGGCTGGACCGCCATATCATTGTGGGACCGCCGCTGATGCGCACGTTTTTGGATGTGTACGGGTTTTCTGAAGCAAAAGCCCGTCAGCTCTATGCTTATTTTCAGGAACGGTACAGTACAATAGGCAAGTTTGAAAACCGTGCCTTTGACGGCATTGTGCCCATGCTGAAGCGGCTGCAGGAACGGGGTATCCATTCTTTTGTGGCTACGTCCAAGCCCCAGGTTCATGCCCAGGCCATTTGCGAAAAGTTTGGCATTGCGCCGTATGTGGAAAAAATCGCCGGTCCGGCCGTAGGTTCTCTCGATACGAAGGCCGATGTGATGCGGCGGATTCTGGACTATATAGGCCCTCAGGCTGCAGGTCATGCCGTCATGGCAGGGGACCGGAAGTTTGACGTCATCGGCGCCAGGGAAACGGGGATTCCCGTCATTCTCGTCGGCTATGGCTATGGCAGCGAACAGGAACGGCGCGATGTGCCGCCTGATTTTTTTGCATCTACTGTCAGCGAACTGGAACAGCTGATTATACAATAAGTTACAGAAAAGAGGTAGTATTATGGTATTGCAGGAAGGCAGCCTCATCCACGGCTTTCGCGTAGACCGGTCGGTGTACGTCAGCGAAGTGGACAGTCAGGCTTATGAAATGCACCACGTCCAGTCAGGGGCGCGGCTGCTGTATTTGCAGAATACAGATGATAATAAGGTGTTTTCGATTTCGTTCCGCACGACGCCGACGGACAGCACCGGTGTTCCTCATATTTGTGAACATTCCGTGCTGTGCGGCTCCCGGAAGTTTCCCCTGAAGGAACCGTTTGTTGAACTGGTCAAGGGTTCTTTGAATACGTTCCTCAATGCCATGACCTTTCCCGATAAGACCATGTATCCTGTGGCCAGCCGCAACGACAAGGATTTCAGAAACCTCATGGATGTCTATCTGGATGCCGTGTTCTTTCCGAATATGCTGAAAGACCCGCAGGTCCTCATGCAGGAAGGCTGGCATTATGAGCTGGAATCGCCTGATGCACCGCTGACGTACAGCGGCGTCGTATTTAATGAAATGAAAGGCGTCTTTTCTTCTCCTGATTCGCAGCTGGAACGGCATGTCATGACCAATCTCTTCCCTGATACGACATACGGCGTCGAATCGGGCGGCGATCCCGACGATATTCCCCAGCTTACGCAGAAAGCCTTTGTGGCCTTCCACGAAAAATATTATCACCCGTCGAACAGCTACATATTCCTGTACGGCGACATGGATATAGACGCAACCCTGGCGTTCATTGACGGGGAATATCTGAGCAAGTTTACAGTCCAGCCTGTAGATTCGGCCATTCGCCGGCAGGCTCCGGTAACACCGGTGGTGCAGTCCTATCCGTACGGCATCGGGTCGGAAGAAAAAACAGCTCACAAGACGCTGCACAGCCTTACCTACGTCATTGATGATGCGTTGAATCCCACACTGGGACTGGCTTTTAAGATTCTGACCTACGTACTGCTCCAGTCGCCGGCGGCACCGCTGAAAAAGGCCCTGGTCGATGCCGGTGTAGGCAAGGATATTTCCGGCGATTTCCAGGACGGTCTGCTGCAGCCTATTTGGGGAATTTCTGTCAACGGTTCCGACCCGGACAAGCAGGAACGGATCTTATCCGTTGTCCGCCAGGTTCTGAGCGACATGGTACAGCAGGGACTGGACAAGAAACTGCTGGAAGGGGCTCTGAACCGCGTGGAATTTACGCTGCGCGAAGCGGACTTTGCCGGCCGCCCGAAAGGTCTTATTTACGGTATTCGCTGCATGGATACGTGGCTCTATGACGGCGATCCTCTGGATACACTGCGCTATGAAGATGCCCTCAAGACGCTGCGCGACGGGATTCAGACGACCTATTACGAAGATATTCTGAAAAAATATATTCTCGACAATTCCTATTATGCCCTTATTTCCCTGATTCCCGAACCGGGACTGACAGAACGGCATGAAGAGGAAGTGGCGAAAAAGCTGGCAGCTTATAAAGCGACCTTGTCGGCAGAAGAAATTGACGGCATTATTGCGTCAGCCAAGGCCCTGAAAGCCCGGCAGGCGGCACCGGATTCGCCGGAAGCGCTCCTGTCCATTCCGACGTTGTCGCGGGAGGATCTGGACCATGAAGCGGAACATATTGACATGACTGTCGGCGAAGCCGGCGGCGTGCGTTTTTGCTATGTCCCGGATTTCACCAATGGCATTACCTACGTCAATGCGTACTTTGACCTGCGCGGCGTGACGGCGGAAGACCTGCCCTATGTGTACTTGCTGAGTGATCTGATCGGCGATTTGGATACGAAATCCCATACGTACGGCGAACTGGCTTCGCTCATCGATTTGTATACCGGCGGCATTGATTATTCTGTATCGGCCTTTGCGGACCGGGAAGATAACCGGGCTTATGTACCGGTGTTCAAATATAAGGCAAAGGTCCTGAGCCAGCATATTGGCAAACTGATTGACTTGCTGCGGGAAATTTCGACGGAAACGGTGTTTACGAATGAAAGCCGACTCATTGAACTGGTGGAAGAAACGAAGGCCGGCTGGGATATGGATGCCTTCCGCCGGGGCCACACCATTGTCATGCACCGCGTTTTGTCCTATGTATCGCCTGTAGAAGCGTTCTGCGATGCCGGTGAGTTCTCGTACTACGAATGGATCAGCCAGGTTGCAGCCCATATCCGGGAAAACAGCCAGGCTGTAGGCAAGCGTCTGGCCGATGTGATGAAGAAGATTTTCAGCCGCGCTGCCATGACTGTACAGATTACGGGCAGTACGGCAGAAAAAGAACAGGCTGCTGCCGCCCTTTCCCGCTGGACCAATGCACTTCCTGCCGGGTCTGCCCCGTCGGGGCTGTGCCAGTTTGCACTGTCCCGCAAAAACGAAGGCATCATGACCAGTGGCAAGGTGCAGTACGTGGCCAAAGGCGGCAATTTCCGCAGTCACGGCTATGCCTATACGGGAGCGCTCATGGTACTGGACACGATTTTGCAGTATGGCTATTTATGGACCAAAGTCCGCGTTCAGGGCGGGGCATACGGTGCCTTTACCCGTTTTTACGGCAACGGCGACATGGTCTTCTGCTCCTATCGGGACCCGAATCTGGGCAGTACTGTTACGGCCTATGACCAGCTGGCAGACTATCTGGAACACTTCGACGTATCAGCTCGGGAAATGACCAAATACGTCATTGGTACGCTGAGCCGGATTGATGTACCCCTGACGCCGTCGCTGCGTGGGGATAAGGCCATGAACCGGTACTTTACGGGCCTGACGCAGGAACTGATTCAGCATCGCCGCAATCAGCTTCTGACGGCAGAAGCCAAGGATATCCGCGCCCTGGCACCGATGATCCGCGACGTCATGGCTGACAACAACCTCTGCGTCATGGGCGGTGAAGCGAAAATCCGGCAGGAATCGGCCCTGTTTGACCATCTCGTATCGCTGCCTGATTAGGAGAGGAAGCGATGAGAGGACGGTTTGCGCCCAGTCCGACAGGATATATCCATTTGGGCAATGTATGGACGGCGTTTCTCTGCTGGCTCCAGGTGCGTCAGGCCGGCGGCACGCTGGTGCTGCGGATCGAAGATATTGATGAGCAGCGGTCCAAGCCAGTCTTTGAGCAGGCCCTGCTGGAGGACTTGCGCTGGCTTGGGCTGACCTGGGATGAAGGGCCAGATGCAGGCGGTGCCTGTGGGCCTTATGTGCAGCAGCAGCGGTATGATTTCTATGCGGCGTGCCTGCAGTCTATCCAGGAACGGGGCCTGCTGTATCCATGCTATTGCAGCCGCGCGCGCCTGCAGGCCATTGGCGCCCCGCATGCTGGGGAGCACACGGTCTATGACGGCCACTGTTACGGTCTGACCGACGAAGAGCGGCGGCAAATGAAAAAAGCGCCGTCCTTTCGCATCCACGTGCCGCCGCGGCACATTGCCTTCTCTGACGGCATCTATGGCCGGCAGGAAGCGTTTCTGCCAACATCGTGCGGCGACTTTGTCCTTCGCCGGGCTGACGGCTTATATGCGTACCAGCTGGCTGTGTCGGCTGATGACGGGGCCATGGCTATTACACATGTCCTGCGCGGCCGTGATCTGCTGTCGTCGACGGCGCAGCAGATCTGGCTCATGGAGCTGCTCGGGTATACGCCGCCAGTGTATACTCATGTACCTATGCTGATTGACGGACAGGGACAGCGCCTGTCCAAGCGGCAGCACGGCATTACGGTCCGGGAACTTCGCAGTCATGGCGTGACGGCAGCGCAGGTGTTGTCCTATTTGGCCTGGAAAGGCGGACTGCTTCCGGATCCTGCTGTGTATAGTCTGGACGAGCTGCTGCATTACTGCGATCTTCAGCGTTTGGGGCAGAAGGATATTCGCATGGATGACGATGTGTACCAGGCGATTACAGCATTTACGTGACTTCTCCTTTTTGACTATTGCATCACCATGCTTCGGCATGGTGATTTTTTTATACTTTTTTCTATTCACCGTGATATTTATTGTCAGGTGGTGTGAAAATGTGGTAAAATGTGGTGAATAGTGAAAGAGGCGAGAAGGGGGCGGCGGCATATGTTTATGGGCGAACATGGGCATACGATTGATGCAAAAGGCCGCCTCATCATGCCTGTCAGATTCCGCGAGGAATTAGGCGCCCAGTGTGTGGTTACCCGTGGTCTCGAAGGGTGTCTGTCCGTGTATACGATGGAAAGCTGGGTCCGGCTCGCTGAGCGCATGAAAAAACTGACGGCGTCCAAAGAAAGTGTGCGTGCCTTCAAGCGTTTTCTGTTCGGCGGCGCTGCAGAGATCGAGTTTGACAAGCAGGGGCGCATTCTGATTCCCCCATCCCTGCGGGCCTATGCAAAACTGACGAAGGACGTCATCGTTCTGGGAACAGGAGATAAAATAGAAATCTGGGCGAAAGATGTATATGAAGCCTATACAGCGGCTGTCGTTCCGGATATAGAAGATATTGCTGAAACATTGGACGAATCGCTGGAGCTTGATTTTTAGGAGGTACCATGGAGTTTCATCATGTGAGCGTGCTGCGAAGCGAAACAATCGACAATCTCATGACCGATCCGAACGGCATATATGTGGACTGTACGCTGGGCGGAGGCGGCCATTCCCGGGCCCTGGCAGACCGGCTGCAGCCTGGAGCGCTGCTTATTGGGCTCGATCAGGATGCCGATGCCATTGCTGCAGCATCGGCCCGGCTGGAAGGAATTGTCTGCCGGCACCGGCTGGTACAGCGCAACTTCAGCAGTCTGTCTGATGTGCTTGATGAAATGAATATTGATGCCGTCGACGGCGTCATGTTTGATCTGGGTGTGTCCAGTTATCAGCTGGATACGCCGGAACGGGGCTTTTCGTATATGCAGGACGGTCCGCTGGACATGCGGATGGACCGAAGTCAGAACAAAAGTGCCTATGACGTAGTGAACACGTACAGCGAAGCCGATTTATACCGCATTATCAGGGAATACGGCGAAGAACGGTGGGCCAAGCGCATTGCGTCCTTTATTGCTGCGGCGCGCCGGGAAAAGCCGGTAGAACGGACGGAAGAACTGGTGCAGATCATTAAACATGCCATTCCTGCCGGTGCCCGGAAAGACGGCCCCCATCCGGCAAAGCGGACCTTTCAGGCCATTCGCATCGAAGTAAATGATGAACTGGGGATTCTCCGGGAGTCTGTAGAAGCGGCGGCCCATCGCCTGAAGCCAGGCGGTCATATCTGCGTGATTACCTTTCATTCCCTGGAAGACCGTATTGTCAAGCAGGCCTTTAAATTGATGGCGACGGACTGCATCTGTCCGCCTGACCTGCCGGTCTGCGTGTGCGGCCACAAGGCGATACTGCAGAAGAAGAGTCACGTAATCGTCCCGTCGGAAGCGGAACTGGAGCAGAATCCCCGGGCGAGGAGTGCCAAGCTGCGCGTAGGCATTCATCTATAGGCGTCAGGGTATTCGGAAATGGGAGGGATGGACATGTTGGCCAGAAAAGCAGAATACATGTCGGCTGCAGGAAAACCGCGGGAATGGTACATGCAGAAACGGTCAAAGGCAGAAAAAAAACATATTGTGACCTTTATGAAGCGTATAGGGCTGCTGCTGGGGCTTGTGTTTTCCATCATCCTGGCAAGTATTTCCATTGCAGCAGTCAAATCGAACTATACCTATGCCCTGATGCAGGAAAAGCAGCAGGTCCGACAGCTGCAGCGGGACAATGATGCCCTGCGTATTGATATTGCGAGATTAGACACGGCAGAACGGATTTATACGATGGCGACTACGAAGCTGGGTATGACGGCGCCGGCGCATATTCTGTACGGCCCGCCGTCTCAGACGGAGGCAGTCAGCCCCTAATATGACGACGTCAGCAGCCTTTGGTAAGGCTGCTATTGTTGTTTGTTCTGCCACAGCGAATAGATTGAGGAGGATATATGATGAAAACAGTAGGAGAACTTTGCAAGCAAATGAAGGGAATATACAATCTGGACGGCGCCGCCAATACGCCTGTTACGGGGATTACGTCTGATTCCCGTAATGTACAGCCCGGTGATTTGTTCGTCTGCATTTCCGGCGTCCATGTCGATGGCGCTGCCTTTGCCGCTCAGGCCGTTGAAAAAGGGGCAGTTGCCGTACTGACGACAAAACATCTGGATCTGCCGAAGGGAACGGTTCAGATTATGACGCCGGAAATACATCACGCCCTGGAAGACATGGTGCCTTATTTTTATGATTATCCCGGAAAAAAGATGCGCATGATCGGCGTTACCGGCACGAACGGCAAGACGACGACGACCCACATTATTGCTCATATCCTGCGGGCTGCAGGCCATCATGTGGGCGTTCTCGGCACGATTCATGCCCTCATTGATGACGAAGAACTGCCGATTCACAATACGACTCCTGATGTAGTAGAACTGCAGCGCTTTCTGGCGCTTATGCTGGAAAAAGGCATGACTCACGTCGTCATGGAAGTATCCAGCCATGCCCTGGCACTGAACCGGGTAGCAGGCATTGAATTCGATACGGCTGTATTTACCAATCTGACGCAGGATCACCTCGATTTCCACAAGACCATGGAAAATTACGTCGCTGCCAAGGCCAAGCTGTTTCAGAGCCTGTCGGCGCCGGATCACGTCAAAGATAACAAGACGGCCATTGTCAATATTGATGACGACTGGGCCGATCATATTCTCCGGGCCTGCCACTGCAAGGTACTGACGTACGGCGTAGAAAAGAAAGCAGACCTGCAGGGCTCCAATCTGAAAGTAGAACTGAAAAAATCGTCCTTTGACGTCACCGGGCCTTTTGGCAGTGTTCACCTCAATATGAACATTACCGGCCTGTTCAATGTGTACAACACGCTGGCCGCCATTGGTGCCGCTCACGCCGAAGGTGTCGATACCAAGACCATTGACAGCGCCATTCAGACCTTCCATGCTGTTGCCGGGCGGTTTGAACTGGTTGAAGCGGGCCAGGATTTTGCCATTGTCGTCGATTATTCCCATACGCCGGACAGCCTGGAAAAGGCTTTGACCACAGCACGGGCCATGAAGCCAAACCGCATCATTGCCGTATTCGGCTGCGGCGGTGACCGGGATCGGACGAAACGGCCCATTATGGGGAAAATTGCGGCCCAGGAAGCAGATATTCCCATTGTTACCTCTGATAACCCCCGCTCGGAAGATCCCGAAGCCATTGTCCGGGAAGTCGAAGCCGGCGTAGAACAGGGCCTCAAGCCAGGTCAGCACCATGAAGTCATTGTAGACCGCCGCTCGGCTATTCGCCGGGCTGTAGAACTGGCAAAGACAGGAGATATTATTCTCATTGCCGGCAAAGGTCATGAAACGTATCAGATTTTAAACAGCGGCACCATTCATTTTGACGACCGCGAAGAAGCGCGCAACGCCGTGCTGGCTCGAAAGGGGAATCACTGATGGCTTCCTTTTCACTGCAAGACGTACTGCAGGCAACAGGCGGCACTGTAGCCTGCGGGAAAAGGTCTGAACAGCATTTTTCCGACGTGTCTACCGATACGCGGACTATTGCGCCGCAGTCCCTGTTCGTCGCCCTGAAAGGGGAAACCTTTGATGGCCATGCCTTTGTGGCGGCAGCAGCTGAAGCCGGCGCTTCCGGCGCTGTCGTATCGGAATGGCGCGATGCATACCGCAGCCTGCCCCTGACAGTGATTGTCGTAACGGACACGCTGCAGGCCTATCAGGATCTGGCCCGGTTCCACCGGCGCCGTTTCTCCATTCCCGTCATTGCTGTAACGGGCTCTGTCGGCAAGACATCGACGCGGAATATGATTGCTACCGTTCTTTCGCAAAAACTGCAGGTCCTGCAGACAGAAAAGAACTTCAATAATGAAATCGGCTTGCCCCGGACGCTGCTCCAGCTGACAGACCGGCATGAAGCCTGCGTCGTAGAAATGGGCATGCGCGGTCTGGGACAGATTGCAGCCCTGGCGGCCATTGCCGAGCCGACAATCGGCGTCGTAACCAATGTGGGTATCTGCCATATTGAGCTGCTGGGCTCGCAGGACAATATTGCCCGGGCCAAAGGGGAACTGGTAGAAGCCATTCCGGCCAATGGCACGGCTGTATTAAATGGTGACGACCCCTATGTCTCCGCCATGGCAGACAAATGCCGCGGCACCGTCGTTACCTATGGCGAACAGGCGCAGGCTGATGTACAGGCCTGCCGGATTTCGGCAGATGAACGGGGTGTGTCCTTTACGTGCCAGTCAGGAGGGGAATCCTTTGACGTAACGGTGCCGGTTATTGGGCGGCATCACGTATATAATGCCCTGGCAGCCGTAGCCGTTGCCAGACTGACCGGCGTGACGACAGAACAGATACAGAAAGGACTGGCTTCCTACGCCGGCATGCCCATGCGGGAGGAACTGATTCATATCGGCGGCTGTACGTTTATTAACGATACGTATAATGCGAATCCGGCCTCCATGGCCGCTGCTGTCCAGACGCTGGCTCATCTGACGAAGGGCCGCAAAATTGCGTTCCTCGCCGGTATGGGCGAGCTGGGACAGTGGGCTAAGAAGGCTCATGAAGATATAGGCCGCCTGGTTGTAAAAGAGCATATTGACATTCTGATTACGCTGGGGACGCTGGCAGAAAACATTGCTTCTGCTGCCCGCAGTGAAGGAATGACGGCCGTGTATACGACGGAGACGCATGCCGAAGGGGCTGCGCTCCTGCAGTCTTTGTTGAAGCCGGGGGATACGGTTCTGCTCAAGGGATCCCGCAGCTTTGCCATGGAAAAGATACTGCCTTATATGGAAAGGAAGTCATGTGAATGTTAAACACCCTGATTTTTGGATTTGCTGTCAGTTTAGTCGTCGCCCTGGTGCTGGGAAAACCGGTTATTCAGCAGCTGAAGAAATTTCATGCCCGTCAGTCTGAACGGGAAGAAGGACCGCAAAGTCATAAATACAAGGCCGGTACGCCGACAATGGGGGGCATCCTTATTTTAGCAGCCCTTGTCGTTTCCTGCCTGGTCTTCAATCCGACGGACCTGCGCAAGGGGCTGGCCTTATTCCTGACCTTGGGACACGGCGTCATTGGGTTTCTGGATGATGCCATCAAGGCGGTAAAACACCGGAACCTGGGATTGACAGCAAAGCAAAAATTACTGGGCCAGTTTATTATGGCCGCCATATTTTGCTTTATCTTAAAAGAATTTCTTCAGTTCCCTACGACTTTGTGGATTCCCTTTACGTCACTGAATATTGACCTGGGATTTTTCTATTACTTCGTCGTATTTATCATGATCGTCGGCACGAGCAATGCTGTAAATCTTACTGATGGCCTTGATGGCCTGGCTGCAGGCTCCTGTGCCATTACGTCCGTTGCCTATGTCGTCATTGCCGTGGCTCTCGGCTATGTCAACTTTGCCGTCTTCAGCGCCGCTCTGACCGGTGCATGCCTGGGCTTTCTGTTTTACAACCAGCATCCGGCCAAGATGTTTATGGGCGATACGGGCTCTTTGGCCTTAGGCGGGGCCCTGGCGGCAATGGCTATTTTGACGAAGACCGAACTGCTGCTGATTCTGGCCGGAGGGCTGTACGTAGTCGAAGCGCTGTCGGTCATTATTCAGGTCGTGTCGTTTAAAACGCGAGGTGTCCGGATTTTTAAGATGAGTCCTATTCACCATCATTTTGAATTATCTGGCTGGAGTGAAGTCAAGGTCGTTACTGTTTTTTGGAGTTTTTCCGCTCTTATGGCTATTTTGGCGATTATCGTCGTCTTGACGACAAAATAAAGCGGATATGAATACATTCATTTTCATGGCAAAGCAGGTGTTGGCAAATGAGCATTATGGATTTTACAGGCAAACATATACTGGTTCTCGGCGCCGGTATCAGCGGCCAAGCTGCGTCGCTGGCCCTGGCCCGGCACGGCGGCAGCGTCGTACTGAATGATAAAAAAAATATTGATACGTCAGAAAAACCATGGCCGGAACTTGCCGCTGCCGGTGTGCAGCTGGTTTTCGGCAGTCAGGATATGGGTCTTCTCGAGGGCGTGGATATTGTCGTTCCATCACCGGTTATTTCTCCGGAAATGCCGCTGGTAGCAGAAGCCCTGCGCCGCGGACTTCCTGTCTGGAGCGAAGTCGAAGTGGCCTGCCGTCTTACGAATGCGGAAATACTGGGCGTTACCGGTACGAACGGCAAGACGACGACAACGACTCTTCTCGGTGAAATGATGAAGGCTTCAGGCCGTCAGACCGTAGTAGGCGGCAATATTGGCGCCGGATTATCGGAACTGGCAGAAGATTTGCCGGCCACGGCCGTCGTAGTAGCCGAGCTGTCGAGTTTTCAGCTGGAATTGACGCAGACCCTGAAGCCGAAGGCTGCGGTTATTCTGAACATTACGCCAGACCATCTGGACCGTCATCATACGATGGAAGCCTATGCTGCTGCGAAAGAACGGATTTTCCGCAATCAGGACAGTCACGATTTTGCGGCGCTCAATTATGATGACGCTCGGGTTCGGGCCATGGCAGACCGGATGAAAGGTCATATTCTGTGGTTTTCAACGGAAAGGGAAGTGCCGGAAGGGGCCTTCTATGACGGCACCTCTCTCATCCTTCGCCTCCACGGTGCCGATACGGTTATTTGCCGGGATAGGGACCTGCATCTGTTTGGCCGCCATAATATACAGAACTGCCTGGCTGCGTCTCTTCTGGCTCATGCTGCCGGCGTATCGCTGGATGTGATCCGCAAGGTACTGATGAGCTTTAAAGGCGTAGAACACAGACTGGAAAAAGTTCGCGTCATTCATGGCGTTACGTATTACAATGATTCCAAGGGAACCAATACGGACGCTTCCATTAAGGCGTTGGAAGCCTTTTCCGGTCATTTGATTCTCATTGCCGGCGGATACGATAAGATGACGCCTCTTGATGAGTTTATGGCGCTGGCAGCGAAAAAAGTCGATACCCTTATCCTTATCGGCAATGCAGCTGACCGGTTTGAAGAAGCAGCTAAAAAGGCGGGCATTACAGATATTCGCCGTGCCGGGTACAGTATGGAACAGGCCATTATGATGGCCCGCAAGATTGCCAAGGCACCGCAGGCCGTGCTGTTGTCGCCGGCTTGCTCCAGTTATGATATGTATGATAATTATGAACAGCGCGGACGGGTCTTTAAAGGCATTGTCAACGCAATATAGCAGTTAGTAATCTGGTAATGGGGGACGAAGACATGCGCCGAGTCATTATTTCCGGAGGCGGAACAGGCGGGCATATTTATCCGGCAATTACGATTGCCCGGGCAATTGCCGACATCGAACCGACGGAGTTTTTATATGTAGGTTCTAAAATTGGATTGGAAAATACGCTGATCCCTAAAGAAGGACTGCCGTTTGTTACCTTGGATGTACGGGGACTGGAACGAAAAATCTCCTTCCGCAACCTGGTTACGCTGGGGAAAACGGCGGCCAGCCTGATTCGGGCAGAAGGTATTATCCGTAAGTTTAAGCCGGACGTCGTCATCGGGACAGGCGGCTTTGTCTGCGGTCCCGTGCTGCTGGCAGCCAGCCTGAGCGGCGTGCCGGCACTGATTCAGGAACAGAACGTCATTCCTGGCGTGACCAATATGATTTTGAGCAAGTTTGTCACTCGTGTGGCCTTGGGATACAGGGAAGCGGCAGGCCGGTTCAAGCGGAAGAATATACTGGTATATACGGGAAATCCCGTCCGCAAGGATATTCTGACAGTTACAAAAGAAGAAGGGCGGCAGATGCTGGGGCTGGATCCTCATAAATTTACGCTCCTCGTAGCCGGCGGCAGCCGGGGGGCCAGAAGCATCAATTCTGCCATGATAGAAGTACATAAATATTTTGCCAATGCCAAGGATATACAAATCCTGCATGTAACAGGCGATCATGAATACGATCGGGTCGTCAAGCAGCTCGACGGCATTGACGGCAAGGGCCGCTACGGAGAAGGGAGCCGGATCATTCCCTATCTCCATCACATGCCGGCAGCCCTGGCCGCTGCTGATCTGGCCGTATACCGCGCCGGTGCCGTAGGACTGGCAGAGCTGACGGTCCGGGGCGTACCATCTATTCTGATTCCCTATCCCTATGCCGCAGAAGATCATCAGCGCTATAATGCCCAGGCTCTGGTCATGTGCGGCGCCGCCAAAATGATTCTGGACAAAATGCTGACCGGACGGGATTTGCTGGAAGAAATTCTGCACCTTAAAGAGGATCCGCAGGCCCTGGCAGCCATGGCCAAGGCCAGCAAGGCATTGGGGAAACCGCAGGCAGCCCATGATATTGCCACCCTGGCGTTATCCATTGCCCGCTGTCGGCACAGCTCTCACTAAATAAAGGATGTGTAAGAAAGACCATGGTTAATCTTGACGATATACGAAAAATACATTTTGTTGGCATTGCCGGCGCAGGTATGCGGGCTATTGCCAATGTATTCATAGAAAAAGGATATGACGTATCCGGTTCTGATATCAGAGAATCGGATATTACCAGACGGCTGGCAGAAAAAGGGGCCCGCATCTGTATTGGACAGAAAGGGGAAAACCTGGAAGATGCGCAGGTCGTCGTCGTTTCTTCGGCTATCCGCAGCGACAATGCCGAAGTCGTTGAAGCGCGGCGCCGGCAGATTCCGGTCATCCATCGTTCTGACGCCCTTGTCCATATCATGACCTGGGGTAAGGGAATCTCCGTTGCCGGTGCTCACGGCAAGACGACGACGTCGTCCATGCTGGGCCAGGTATTTGAAGAAAATCATATGGACCCGACTATTGTCATTGGCGGCGAAGTCGATTACCTGCACAGTAATTCCATCCTTGGCAAGGGCAAATATGTCATTGCCGAAGCCGATGAAAGTGACGGAACCTTTCTCAAGCAGAAACCGTACATTGCTGTAGTGACGAATATTGACGCCGACCATATGGATCATTACGGCTCACTGGCCAATGTGGTAGAAGCGTTTAAAGAATTTATTCAGAAGCTGGACCCGGAAACGGGACTGGCTGTGCTGTGCGTGGAAAATGAACGCATCCGTGCGCTGGCACCGCACGTACAGCGCCGATATGTATCGTACGGCATTGATCAGCCTGCAGATTATCAGGCTTCCAATCTTCACTATGTGGCAGGACGGCTGCACTTTGACGTCTCGTTCCAGGGTACACACCTGGGAGAAGTGGTGCTCCATGTTCCAGGTCGGCATAATGTGCTCAATGCCCTGGCAACGATTGCCGTCGCCCTTCACTGCGGCATTCCCTTTGCCGGAATAGCAGAAGCGCTGTCTCATTTTCACGGAGCAAAACGGCGGTTCCAGACGAAGGGAATCGTCAAAGACGTGTGGGTCGTTGACGATTATGCTCATCATCCGACAGAAATCAATGCCACCCTGACGGCAGCCCGGGACATGGGGACGCACCGCGTCGTATGCGTGTTCCAGCCGCACCGGTATACGCGGACGAAACTCCTGCTCAACCAATATGGAGCGGCCTTTGCCAAGGCAGATGAGCTCATCGTCACCGACGTGTACAGTGCCGGTGAAGATCCCATTCCCGGCATATCAGGCAAGCTGATTGCCGATAAGGTGCGGGAAACGACAGGGCAGGATGTGCGGTATATTCCCCATGCTGATGACGTTGTTGCGTACCTGGAGGAAACATCCCGGCCTTTCGACCTGATTATCACCATGGGAGCCGGCGATATTTACAAAGTAGGCGAACGTTATTTAGAAGCAGTCAGAAAATAGGAGCATACACAGGACTATGGAAATGATGAAAGAGAAAAAAATCGCCGTCATCGTAGGCGGCCCTTCAACGGAAGCAGCTGTTTCGCGCAATACTGGGACCTCGGTGGCCAAAGCGCTGAATGAAAAGGGATATCATACGGAAACGATCGAGCTGGTGCCGCATGAACTGGCCAGAGAACTGGAAGAACGCCATATTGACGTCGTCTTCAATGCCCTGCACGGCCGGTACGGTGAAGACGGCGTGCTACAGGGCATGTGTGAAATGATGGGCATTCCCTATACAGGTCCCGGCGTCATGGCCAGTGCCGTAGGCATGAGCAAAGTCATGAGCAAGTGCGCCTTTCAGGGGGCCGGTATTCCGACAGCTCCCTTTGCGTATTACTTTGCTTCCCAGGGAACGGATGCTATTTTGAAAGATCTGCACAGCCGCTTCTCCCTGCCTGTAGTCATCAAGTCTTCCGGACAGGGTTCCAGCATTGGCACGGTCATTGTTACAGAAGAATCGCAGCTGAAAGGCGCCCTCGATGAAGCCTTCAAATATGGCGATTCCATTATTGCCGAAGCCTTTCTGACTGGCGATGAATTTACGGTTGCTGTCATGGATGACCTGGCCTTTCCGGTTATTCAGATCGTGTCGTCTACAGGAAAGTACGATTATTATTCCAAATACACGCCAGGCGTGTCTACCCATCTTTGCCCGGCACCGGTGTCAGAAGAACTGACCAAAGAGATGCAGGACCTGGCGCTGCGCGTGTTCCACCTGTGCCACTGCAGCGGCGTAGCCCGCGTCGATTTGATGACAGACGGAAAGGGCAATCCTTTTGTTCTGGAAATCAATACGGTCCCCGGCATGACAGCGACCAGTCTGGTGCCGGATGCAGCCAAGGCCATGGGCCTTTCCTTTGCCGATTTATGTGAAAAGATTCTGCTGGAAGCTTCTGTAGGTAAATTCTGATATGCCAAAGGACAGATACACGTTGCCCGAACTCCATCGAACCAGCGATGTGTTTATTCCTCCCCAGATTGAACACGATCCGCTGGATGACCTGACGCCGGGAAACGAAAAGAAAGAACAGCCGGAACCTGGGGAAAAGCGCCGCCGTCTGCGCCGAAAGAAAAAGGACAGCCTGCGCCGCCGGCGCCGGCGGAAAAAGCGCAGCCGCCTGGCAATCGCCGGAGGTGTTCTGGGAGTTTTGGTTCTGTGGCTGCTGCTGCGGGTGGCACCGATTTCGTTCGGCACTCTCCTTATTGAAGGCAATGAAGCGCTGACGGCAGAAGACGTACGTCGGGCTGCCGGCGTGCCAGGGTATGTCAATGTCATTCAGCTGTCGCCGGACGATATGCAGGAACGGATGCAGAAGGATCTGCGCATCAGCGCTGTCACAGTAAAGCGGGAATTTCCGGCGGCCATACGCATTACGCTGACGGAACGAAAAGCAGCTGCTGTTGTCCGGACGCTGTATGGCTTTGCCTATGTCGATGCCAAAGGCACCGTCATGGATATACAGCCGCAGATTCAGGGCATTTCCGTTCCCATCATTACAGGTACCAAAATGGATGCGCTCCTGCTGGGTGATACTATCAGCGACGGTCCCATTGCACGGGGACTGGCGTATCTGCAGGAACTGCCGCCGGATATTCTGAAGACCATTGCCGAAGTCAATGTGGGAAATGAAACCAACCTCATTGCCTATACGAGTGATTCCCTGCCTATTTATCTGGGGACAGGCGACCACCCGGCAGAACGGGCAAAGCTTACGGAAGAGCTGCTGCAGGAAGTGCAGCAGCGGCATATGATGGTTCAGTATATTGATACGGATATACGGGCCCCCCTGGTCAAAAGCAAATAGGATGGGTTTACATAAAAAAAATATGGATAATTTTTTCCAGATAGTGTAAAATAATAGAGAATCCTATGTATACAGCAGTATTCACGATTTTGAAGGAGGAAAAAGTAACATGGCAGAGTTTGCAAATATAAAAGTAATTGGCGTTGGCGGCGGCGGAAATAATGCTGTCAACCGTATGATAGAAAGCGGACTTCAGGGTGTACAGTTTATTTCGGTCAACACAGAAGACCAGGTACTGGAAGTATCGAAGGCAGATGTTAAAATTCAGATCGGTGAAAAACTGACCCGTGGTCTTGGTGCCGGTGCCAATCCTCAGGTTGGCGAACAGGCAGCACTGGAAAGCAAGGAAGAAATTATCAAAGCCCTTCAGGGTGCCGATATGGTTTTCGTCACAGCCGGCATGGGCGGCGGTACCGGCACAGGCGCTGCGCCGATCGTTGCCGAATGTGCCAAGGAAATGGGCGCCCTTACGGTTGCTGTCGTTACCAAACCCTTTGCATTTGAAGGCAAACGCCGGAAAGAACAGGCAGAAAAAGGCGCTGCCTACTTAAAAGAAAAAGTAGATACGATCATTACGATTCCTAATGACAAACTGCTTCAGATTATTGACAAGAAAACGCCGCTGAAAGATGCGTTCCTCGTTGCCGATGACGTTCTCCGTCAGGGCGTACAGGGGATTTCCGACCTGATTACGACGACGGGCCTGATTAACCTGGACTTTGCTGACGTGAAGACCATCATGTCCGACCAGGGCGAAGCCATCATGGGCATCGGCGTAGGTTCCGGCGAAAACCGTGCTGTTGAAGCTGTTGACGGAGCTATTCACAGCTCCCTGCTGGAAACGGGTATTGACGGCGCCCAGAGCATTCTGCTCAACGTAACAGGCGGTCCTGACATCAGCCTGTATGAAATCAATGAAGCGGCAGAAAAAGTTGCGGAAGCAGTGGATCCGGACGCAAACATCATCTTTGGTTCTGTCATCGATCCGGATATGGAAGACTCCATCCGTATTACTGTCGTTGCTACGGGATTTGGCAAAGAACCGTCGTCTATCCCTGCATTTGGCCAGAACGGCAGCGTAAAGACCGGCAGTGACACCCGGGAAGCAGGCGGCGTAGAAATTCCTACGTGGATGAGATAAGCAGTATACTGGAAAAGCGGATCCTGGCGGACCCGCTTTTTTTGAAAATGCACGGCAATAGCGCCGATGTTAGGAGGAGAGACGCAGTATGAGATGCCCTTTTTGCCGGAATGATGATACGAAAGTTACAGATTCACGAGCTACTGACGATGGAAAGGCCATTCGCCGCCGCCGGGAATGTCAGCATTGCGGAAAGCGCTTTACGACCTATGAAATGGTGGAAGAAGTGCAGCTCATCGTCATTAAGCGGGACGGAAGCCGGGAATTGTTTGACCGCAATAAAATACTGAACGGTCTGTTGCGGGCCTGCAATAAACGGAACGTCACGCGGCAGCAGCTGGAGGACATTGTCATACATGTAGAGCGAAATATTCGCAATACTCTCGTACAGGAAGTGACCAGCGAAAAAATCGGCGAAATGGTGCTGGCCGAATTGCTTACAGTCGATGAGGTAGCCTATGTTCGCTTTGCTTCCGTATATCGGCAGTTTGCCGATCTGGGCAGCTTTATGGAAGAGCTGCAGCGCCTTATGGGCAGAAAATACGGGAATGTGACAGGCCGGAACGGCAGGGAAAGAGGCGACAGGAATGACTGAAAATTATATTGACAACTTTTTGAATACCGTCCTTCCCGGGCTTCGTATTGCCGTCATTGGCGATATTATGGTAGACCGCTATATTTTTGGCAGTGTAGACCGGATTTCACCGGAAGCGCCTGTTCCGGTCAATAAAGTAGACCATATCTCGTCGGTTCTGGGCGGCGCTGCCAATGTTGCCGCCAATCTGGCCAACCTGGACTGCCACGTCTTTCTGAGCGGTCTTATCGGTAATGATGATAATGCCGTGCTGCTCCGGCAGCTGCTGAAGGATGCCGGCATTGACGGCACGGGCCTTGCTGTCCGCGACGGCCATGTGACGACGACGAAAATGCGCGTCCTCGGTGCGCGGCAGCAAATGGTGCGCCTTGATTTTGAAGAGGCTGCATCCCTTAAGGCCGATGAAGAAGCCTATATTGGACACTGGCTGGAAATGCGCATTGCTGACGGGCTGGACGGCATTATTCTGTCTGATTACCAGAAGGGCGTACTGACCTGCAGTCTGGCAGCCAAGGTCATCGCTGCTGCCAGGAACGCAGGAATTCCCGTCCTCGTCGACCCGAAAGGCACGGACTGGTCCAAGTATAATGGTGCTGATTTTGTCACGCCCAATATGAAAGAACTGAGTGACTGCCTGGGGCGGCGCGTACCGAATGAAGGCGACGCCGTAGTGACAGCTGCCAGAGAGCTTCACAGGAAATACGAGTTTGCTCACCTCATGGTCACGCGTTCGGAAAAAGGCATTACCGTCATTGGCCGGGACGGCAAGGTATGGAATAATCCGGCTGTGGCGAAAGACGTATTTGATGTGTCCGGTGCCGGTGATACTGTAGCAGCTTCCTTTTTATCAGCTGTTGCCGGCCATTTGTCGATCCGTACGGGTCTGCAGATTGCCAATGCCGCTGCCGGCGTCGTCGTGACCAAAGTAGGGACCTATCCGATTCACCGCAGTGAACTCCTCAAGCTGTGGGATGAATGGCATCCTGTTCGCTGGGCACCGTACCGGGCTCTTACGTGGGACGAAACGGCAGAAAAGGTGCGGCAGTGGCAGAAAAACGGGGAAACTGTCGTGTTTACCAATGGCTGCTTTGATATTCTGCACCGCGGCCATGTGTTGTATTTGCAGCAGGCAGCCATGTTGGGACAGCATCTGATTGTCGGATTGAATTCCGATGATTCCGTCCGGCGCCTGAAGGGAGAAACGCGGCCTCTCGTCGCCCAGGAAGACCGGGCTATCCTGCTCAGTGCCCTGGACTGTGTCGATGAAGTCGTCATCTTCAATGAAGATACGCCGGCTGAACTGCTGCGCGTTCTCCGGCCGGATATTCTCGTCAAAGGCGGCGATTACAAAGCCGAAGACGTTATTGGCCGCGAATATGTCAAGCGCGTGGAAATTATATCCTTTGAAGAAGGCTATTCGACGACGGGACTGATTGAAAAAATACGTGATTTAGTAAAGAAGGGAAAATTATGAAAATTGTAACAGGCGGAGCCGGTTTTATTGGCAGCAATATTGTGAAGCATCTGAATGACCGCGGCATTGATGATATCCTCATCGTAGATGATCTGACAGACGGCCGCAAATGCCGGAATTTACAGGGCCTGGCATTTTATGACTACATAGATTACGAAGATTTTGATGATGCCATGGCTGACGATACGTTCGACTGCGGCTATATTGACGTCGTATTCCATGAAGGTGCCTGCTCAGATACGATGAATTACGACGGCCGGTATATGATGAAAAATAATTATGAAGGAAGCAAAAATCTGCTGCACTACTGCATGCAGCGTAAGATTCCCTTCCTGTATGCGTCTTCTGCATCGACGTACGGCAGCGGCAAACATGGCTTTAAGGAAGAACCGCAGTGCGAACAGGCACTCAATCCCTATGCCTATTCGAAGCTGCAGTTTGACCGCTATGTCCGCCGCATGATGCCCCTGGCCAAGAGCCAGATCGTAGGGTTCCGCTATTTTAACGTCTTTGGGCCGCAGGAAAATCATAAAGACCGCATGGCTTCGCTGATTTATCAGAAATACCATGAACTGCAGAAAACAGGCAAGATAACGCTGTTCAAGGGAACGGCAGGATATGGAGACGGCGAACAGATCCGCGACTTCATTTATGTCGGCGACGTTGTGAATGTTATCTTTTATTTCTGGGAACATCCGGAACTGTCCGGTATTTTTAACTGCGGCACCGGCACAGGCCATACGTTTAATGAATTTGTACAGGGCATTATTGACTATTGCGGAAAAGGTCATATTGAATATGTACCGTTCCCGGAAATCCTGCAGGGAAAATACCAGAGTTATACCCAGGCCGATACGACGAAGCTCATGAAAGCCGGATATGACCGCGGGTTTACGCTGCTTCCCGAAGCAGTTCGCGAATACTGCCGGATTCTGGAACAGAGTGACGGGTATTTTGAATGAGAAAGGCCGTGTTTTTTGACCGCGACGGCGTGCTGAATGTGGATAAATCCTATTTATGGCGCATTCAGGATTTTGAGTGGGTCGACGGTGCCAAAGAGGCCCTGGCCTATGTGGCAAAGGCCGGATATATGAGCATTGTCGTAACCAATCAGAGCGGCGTGGCCAGAGGCTACTATACGGAAGAAGATGTCCGCCTTCTTCATGAATGGATGTGCCAGGAGGCAGCGAAAGCCGGCGGCCCCATTGCAGCCGTATACTACTGCCCTTATCTGCCGGGCGCACCGGTTCCTCAGTATGACCGGCAAAGCGACTGGCGAAAGCCGGCGCCGGGCATGGTGCTGCAGGCGGCCAGAGAGCATGACATCGACCTGTCCCGGTCCTTTATGATCGGCGATATGCCCCGTGACGTAGAATGCGGCGAGCGGGCCGGCATGAAGGGCTATCTGTTTTCCGGAGGTTCGTTATTGACGTTTGTACAAAAAATCATTCAGGAAAGGAATCAGCGTGAAAGCATATAAGAATATTCTGATTGTCAAGATGAGTTCCCTTGGCGATGTGCTCCATGCGCTGCCTGTCGTTTACGCGCTGCGGGAAAATTGTCCCTCAGCGCGTATTGTTTGGGCAGTGCATCCTAATTTTGCCGCTGTTCTGCCAGGTAAGCCCTATATTGATGATGTCGTATATATTGATAAAAAACGGCTTACTTCGCCGGCATACTGGTGGCACCTGCGCCGGACTCTTCATGCCTATCATTTCGACCTGTGTCTGGATCTGCAGGGCCTGGCCAAAAGTGCCATTGTTGCCTTTAACAGCGGCGCCAGGGAAAAATATGGCTACTGGGAAATGCGGGAAGGCAGTTTTCTCGTAAGCAAAGGCCTGAAAGGGCCCAATCAATATGGACACGTTATTGAACGATATCTCGATACGGTCCGGGCCCTGGGCGGCATTGTCGATGCCGTGGAATTTCCGCTGCCGCCGGTGAAGAAAGAAGAGGATGGGCTGCGGCGAAAATTTGCCGATGCCGGATTTACGGGGCCTTATATTGCCGTCGTTCCCGGTGCCCGCTGGGCCGTCAAGGAATGGCCCCTGGCGTATTGGCAGGATTTTGTCCGCCGTGCAGCCGCTTCAGGCATGAATGTCCTGCTCCTGGGCAGTAAGGACGATCAGGAAAAAGGGCGGGCCATTGCCGGGGCCGCAGCATCACCGCAGGTCCTCGATTATACAGGGCTGACGACACTGCGGGAACTTATGGCGGCCATTTCCATGTCCTGCCTGTATATCAGCGCTGATACAGGGCCGCTCCATGTGGCCAATGCGCTGAAAAAGGAACTCATCGCCCTCTTTGGTCCGACTTGTCCCGATCGGACCGGCCCGTACGGCGGAATTCACAGCCAGTATATCCATCTCATGATTTCGCCGACCTCTCAGGCTTCGCCGGAACGGCCCTTAGTCGACGATCCGGCCTGCATGGCTCAGATTAGGGTAGACGATGTGTGGAAAACATACGAAACTGTCATGAAGAAGGTGAATATATGATTAATTTGCGGCACAAACGAATTATTGTTACCTTTTTAATGCATTTAGGTGATCTGGTCCTGATTACGCCGTTTCTGCAGGTCCTGCGCCGTCATGCCCAGGGCTCGGACATTACCCTGGTTGTCGATGAAAAAGTTGCCGATGTTGTCCGGTATAATCCCAATGTCGATCACGTCGTGACAGTCGATAAAAAAGGGAAAGATAATTCTATCGGCGCATTGTGGCACATTGGCAGGAAGCTGCACCAGAATCACTACGATGTACTTATCAACCTGCATCCAAACGAACGGACGTCCTTTCTGGCGACGGTCATTCAGGCCAGGGAATTTCTGGGCATGAGCCATTTTCTGTTTCGCCCTTTCATGGATCGGTATACGCGGCTGGATCGGATTCATCTCCATGCTGCCGACATGTATATGAACGTACTGGAGCAGCTGGGAATTGATGATTACCGCAATGACGGCCTGCAGCTCTTTACCTGCCCGGCCTGGGACAAGAGGGCTCATGATTTTTATGCAGATCAGGGCGTGACGAAAGACAGGCGGCTCATTGGCTTTAATATTGGCAGTGCTGTTCCGCAGAAACGGTGGCCTCCGCAGCGCTTTGCCGCTGTTGCCGATTACTTTGCTGGCCAGGGATATGGCTGCGTCTTTTTTGGCGGCTCCATGGACAAAGCCATGGTACAGGAAGCGGCATCATTCATGGAGTCCAGGCCCATCGTGGCAACAGGGAAGTTTTCCATTGGTGAACTGGCTGCTGCCATTCGGCGCTGCTCCCTGTTTATTACCAATGACAGCGGTCCCATGCATATTGCTGTCAGTCAGGGCGTTCCTGTAGTGGCCCTGTATGGCCCGAGCAACCCCAAATTATACGGTCCCTATACGGATAAGGCTATCGTCCTGGAATCGACGGATCACTATGAACTGGGCAAGAGCATGAAGAAGATTATCAAAGAAGGACACTACAAAGGCATTTCCGTTATTCCCATGCAGCAGGTTATCGATGCCGGAGAAGAACTGCTGCGGCGGTATGGGACAAGTGGGCAGATTTTGCCTTTTCCCGGGAAATAGCGTATAATATATAATGTATATGTGTATAATGGAGGTGGTTTTCATGAAAAAAACAGCATTAGCAGCTGTATTGGCTGCCCTTCTTTCGATCGGTGCCGTATCGATGGCAGCACCGCTGAAAGATCAGCAGGCCGGAGATTTCAAAGCCAATGTCAACTATGGATTTGATCAGGAAGAAGGCAGTCGCTCCGCAGACAGCCGGTTTACAGGCGGCGATGTAACCTATGCCCTGAGTGAACGGTTCGATGTGCAGTATGCCAACAACTACACAAAAGGCGACAATGGCAATAAAATTAACGAAAATTATCTGATTGGCAACTATCGCTTGGCGCCGAATTTGTCTGTATATGCAGGCGGTTCCTATGTCAAGACGGAAACGTATAACAATACGAAGTCCTATGGATATCAGGTCGGCGTCAAAGGACAGCTTCCTCTGACGGACCGGCTCCAGGGATTTGCGTCTGTCGGTGTCGGCGATGACGTAAACACCTATGAAGTAGGCCTGGGGTACGACCTGACGTCTGACTGGGATGCCCATGTTAAATATCGCAGCAGCAGCGTTGATGTCGACAACTATGATGATGAAGTAAAAGGCTGGCAGGTCGGTATGGGGTATAAGTTCTAATACGGATGGTGTAAGAGCCTGGAATCTCTCTTTGCAGAAATACAGAAATGGTATTCCTGTAAAGAGAGATTTTTTATGCGCAAAACGCATAGCTTGCATTCTAACTATATTGATTTATTAAGATAATTGAGATTCGTAAAAATTATAGTAGAATAATACGTAAGGATAATTGTCTAGTAATTGTGAATGGGCAGGTGTTATTCTTTACTATCAGCAAAGAAGGTGTCTTACATGTCTCGTTTTATGAATAACCTGAAGCGGCGCGTAGCCAAAAAAGTAAAAAGAATTGTGTTGCCTGAATCGCACAGCCGCCGTGTACTGCAGGCCGTAGAAATGGTGCAGACCGAAGGGTTTGCCCGTCCTATTCTGGTCGGCAGGCCTCACGAACTGATTGAGCGGGCCGGAGAATACCAGATCGATCTGGACGGCATAGAAATTATCGATCCGGAAACGTATCCCATGCTGGACAAATTCAGCAAGTATTATGCAGAAAAATCCAGCAAAGGCAGTATGTCGGAAGAAGAAGCACGGACCATATTGCTGCAGAATCCTATTCGCTTCGGTGCCTGTCTGGTAGCCTTTGATATTGCTGACGGCATGGTAGCCGGCATTACTGATCCGTCATCAGAAGTCCTTCATGCATCGCTCCAGCTCATTGGCGTACACCCTGGCGTAACCACTGTCAGCAGTACGATGATCATGATTACCGATAAGCCCCAGTTTGGCGATGACGGTATTTTTGTTATCGGCGACCCTGACGTCATTATCGAGCCGACGGCGCAGCAGCTGGCCGATATTGCCGCCAACTGCGTGGAACGGGCCCGCCGGACCGTACAGATTCTGGACCCGCGGGTAGCGCTCCTTTCGTATTCCACCATGGGCAGCGGCGAAGGTGAGGAAGTAGATCGCGTACGGGAAGCAGTCCAGCTCCTGCGGGACCGGAACGTAGATTTTGCCTTTGACGGTGAACTGCAGCTGGATACGGCCATTGTTCCCCGTATTGCCCAGAATAAAGCTCCCGATTCTGCCGTAGCCGGCCAGGCCAATATTCTGATTTTCCCAAACCTGTCGGCTGCCAATGTGAGCTACAAAATGCTGAAATACTTATACGACGCCCAGGCTGTCGGTCCTATGCTGCAGGGGCTGAAAAAGCCGGTTATGGACTTGCCCCGCGGCTGTTCGCCTGAAGATATTGTCGATGTCATGGCTGTCTGCTGCAGTGATGCCATCTATATGGAAGAAGAACGGAAGCGGGATATTGAGTTTACGAGCCGCTTTGAAAAACTCGATCGCCGCGTAGCTATTGCCAAGCATAATGTGTCTATTCAGTTCGACGAAAGCAAGTGTAAGAACTGCACCCTGTGCCGCCGCCGCTGTGCTGATGTCATGACCATTACGGGGTATTATTCGCTGGAAAGTACGGGAGACAAGCCTATTTGCGTCAACTGCGGCCAATGTGCCCTGACCTGTGTGTTTGATGCTACTAATGGCGTATCGCAAAGTGAGTTCATCCAGCGGGATATAGACGATCCTGACAAGATTGTTATTTTCCAGACCGCACCGGCCGTGCGCGTGGCGTTGGGCGAAGAATTCGGCATGCCTTACGGCTCCATGGTGCAGGGGAAACTGATCGCTGCTCTGCGGGCTTTAGGCGGAGACTATGTATTTGACACTAACTTTGGTGCCGATTTGACGATTATGGAAGAAGCGTCAGAGCTGCTGGACCGACTGGAAAATAAAAAGAAACTGCTGCCCCAGTTTACGAGCTGCTGCCCGTCATGGGTGGAATTTACGGAAATTTTCTTCCCCGAACTGATTCCCCATTTGTCGACGGCAAAAAGTCCGATCAGCATGCTCAGTTCCATGATTAAGACCTATTTTGCCGATCGAAAACACCTGGACCCGAAGAAGATCGTTACTGTCTGCGTTACGCCGTGTACGGCAAAGAAAGCGGAAATTGAACGGCCTGAACATAATGCAGCCGGCAGATACTGGGATCAGCCGGAAATCCGCGATACTGACTACTGCATTACGACGCGGGAACTGGCCAACTGGATGCGTAGCCGAAACATTGACTTTAACAGCCTGGAAGACTCGGCGTATGATTCCGTATTCGGCGAATCGTCAGGTGCCGGCATGATTTTCGGCGCCAGCGGCGGCGTGATGGAAGCAGCGCTGCGGACGCTGGTATATCTGGATACGGGCCGGGTTGCCGATAAGAACTTCCTGAACTTTACGCCTGTTCGTGGATTAGACGGCGTCAAAGAAGCATCCATTACGTTCCGCAACGATATTATCCGCGTTGCCGCCATCAGCGGGCTAGGGAATGCCCGCAAGATTATGAACGTGCTGAAAGAAAATCACTCGTGGAAGAAGTATGCTTTCATTGAAGTCATGGCCTGCCCGGGCGGCTGCATTGGCGGCGGCGGCCAGCCGCGGACGAAGATGCCCCAGGAAATTACGGCCAAGAGAGCCCGTATCGAATCGGTATATGCCCTGGACCGGGAAAATATTATCCATTCGAGCTGGCAGAATCAGGAACTGAGCCAGCTCTATGCCCGATTCCTGGATAAGCCCCTGAGTGAACGGGCTGAGCAGCTGCTGCACACGCAGTATGTCAATAAACACTATATGTTAGGGAGAGAAGACAATGTAGAACCGATCAGTTCGTGAAAGAAGGAATGACGTATGTCACGGTTCATGAATAATCTGAAGAGACGTGTAGGGAGACAGCAGAAAAAAATCGTCCTGCCTGAATCGGACAGCCGCCGGATACTTCAGGCTGTCGATCAAATTGAAACGGAAGGGTTTGCCAAGACGGTCCTCGTCGGCAAACCGCGGCAGCTGATGGAACGGGCCTTTAAATACCAGATCGACCTGGACGGCGTAGAAATTATTGATCCGGAAACGTATCCCATGCTGGATACATTCAGCCGCTTTTATGCAGAGAAGCGCCGCAAGAAGGGCATGACTGTTTCCCAGGCCCGGGAAATTCTTTTAACAGATTACATTTGCTTTGGCGCGTGCCTCGTGGCTTTTGATATTGTTGACGGCATGGTTGGCGGGGCGACGGTGCCGTCAGCCGATCTGATTCGGGCAGCCCTGCAGATTGTCGGCATGCATCCTGGTATTTCCACGGTCAGCAGTTCCTTCATTATCATTACGGACAAGCCCCAGTTTGGCGACGACGGCATTTTCGTCCTTGGCGATGCCAGCGTCGTCATTGAGCCGACGGCACAGCAGCTGGCCGATATTACGGTAAACTGTGTACACCGGGCGCGGCGTACGGTGCAGACCCTGGACCCGAAGGCGGCGCTCCTGTCGTATTCGACCCTGGGAAGCGGATCAGGAGAACAGGTGGACCGTGTGCGGGAAGCGGCCAGGCTGCTGCGGGACCGGAATGTGGATTTTGATTTCGACGGCGAGCTCCAGTCCGATGCGGCCATTATTCCCCGCGTTGCCCGCTACAAAGCGCCGGGTTCAACCGTTGCCGGTCAGGCTAATGTTCTGGTATTTCCCAATCTGGAGTCCGGCAATATTTGCTATAAGATTTTGCAGCATCTCTATGGCGCCATCGCCTTGGGGCCTCTTCTGGAAGGGACGGCCAAACCTATTATGGATCTGTCCCGGGGATGCTCTGCTGAAGATATTGTCGATATTGTGGCTATTTGCTGCAGCGATGCCATTTATCAGGATGCCGAACGGCGGCGGGATCAGGATTTTACCAGCCATTTTGCCATGCTCGATCATCGCGTGGCTGTGGATGAACATAATATATCCATTCGCTTTGACGGAACAAAGTGCCAGAACTGCTCCCTTTGCCGCCGCCGCTGTGCAGAGGTTATGACGGTGACGGGATATTATTCCCTGGCCAGCACAGGAGACACGCCGATCTGCGTGCACTGCGGACAGTGTTCGCTGGTCTGCCCCTTTGGCGCAACCAAGAGCATTTCTCAGGAAACCTATATCGAGCAGGCTATGGCAGATCCCGATAAAATCGTCGTATTCCAGACCGGTGCCGCTGTACGGGTGGCCCTGGGAGAAGAGTTCGGCCTGCCTTATGGAACGAATGTGGAAGATAAGCTTATTGGAGCCCTGCGGGAACTGGGCGGCGATTACGTCTTTGATACCAATGCAGCCTCTGATATTGCCGTCATGGAAGAAGTGGCCGAACTGCGGCAGCGCCTGAAGGAACACCGGGAATTGACGCCCATGTTTACCAGTGTCTGCCCGTCGTGGATTGAATTTATGGAAATCTTTTTCCCTGAACTGCTTCCTCATTTGTCAACAGCTAAAAGCCCTACGAGCATGATGGGCGCTGTCATTAAAACGTACCTTGCCAAAACCCTTCATGTCGATCCGGAACGGATCGTTACGGTCAGCATTACGCCGTGTACGGCAAAAAAAGCGGAAATCTCCCGGCCGGAACGCAATGCTGCCGGCCAGTTCTGGCAGAAACCGGATATGCGGGATACCGATTACTGCCTGACCGTGCGGGAACTGGCCAACTGGATGCGAAGAAAAGACATGAACCTGACCGATATGCCGGCTTCACAGTATGATGCGCCGTTTCACAGGGCATCTGGCGGGGCTATGCTGGTCGGCGCCAGCGGCGGCATGATGGAAGCGATGATGCGGACCTTTGCCTATGAAGAGACAGGCAAAGTCGATGAGGAATTTCTGCATTTCACGCCTGTCCGCGGACTGACTGGCGTGAAAGAAGCATCTGTTTCCATTGGAGATGCCCTCTTCCGCGTCGCCGTCGTCAGCGGCCTGGGAAATGCCAGGGCCTTTATTAATCGCCTGAAAGAAAAACATTCGTGGAAAAAATATACGTGTATTGAAATCATGGCCTGTCCTGGCGGCTGTATTGGCGGCGGCGGCCAGCCCAGAACGGAAATGGCCGATGAAATACCGGCCAAGCGGGCCCGCATGGAAGCCATCTATCAGGCTGATGCCAATAATCCGCGTCATGGCAGCTGGCAGGATGAAGCAGTCCGGGATGTCTATGCCGGCTTTTTAGGCGAGCCCCTGGGACCTGCGGCGCATGCGCTGCTGCATACGCAGTTTATTAACAAGCACTATCTGCTGGGAAAAGAAGACCGCGTTTCGCCCTGATAGGCCGGACTATTGACACCGGCGCGCATGGCCACGTATAATAAACAGGACATGTGCTGTGGTTGAAAGTCGATGCCAGTCGCAGGCAAAGCGATCCACGTAAGGGATGCAAAGTCATCCTGATCATAGTGCGGCCTAGACGTAAGACCTGCCGCAAAAAGCGAGAGAAGCAGTAGTGGGGGATGCAGACCATCTAGGAGCGAACCTTCCAGCAGGCGAGTGTGGGGGTAAAAACCAGGTCAGACATGTCCGTATACAGAAACGCTTCGCAGCACAACAGGCTGTGAAGCGTTTCTGTGTGTTTCAGGATATATTCATCATTTGGCAGCTGCGCTTGTTAAGGAGGCAAAATTAATCCTTTATTTTTGCTTGATGTTTTTTTACTGATATAGTAAAATGTAAAAGTGTTTATATTCAGCGGCCTGAAGGAGTGATGCTGCCGATGCAGGCAGATGTAGCAGCAGTGGACAGAGAATTGCATAAAAATCCTTTTGATCGTTTTATGGATTTTCACATCGCCAAAGCCGATGAAGAAAGTACGGTTCTCGTGTTTCAGAATAGAGGGTCATCGTGGGAAAATCCCAATGGCACACTCTATGGCGGCGTCTTGTATGCCATGGCAGACTCGGCGATGGAAATTGCCTGTGCAGTCTGCGGCAATGCCGTCCTTACCCTGGATCTGGGAATGAACTATCTGCGCCCGGCTTTTTCCGATACGACGATTCGGGCAGAAGTAAAGATCATCCACAAAGGGCATACGACGATGGTGGCATTGTGCGATTTCTATGATAACCAGGAACGGTATCTGGCACACGGCAAGGGAACGTTTTTCGTAACCGGCCCGTTTGTATTTGGAGGTGAAGACACCGATGCTGACGGACAGACGGCGCAGTGATGAAGCACTTCGCAGGCGGCTGCGAAATATTCAGCAGGGCATATTCAGCCGAACGCCATATTTTCGCAATTTACCTTCAGAAATCGAAGACATTGATGAAGGGTGGGTACGTTTGGGCTTTGATATTTCTCCTCACCTGTGCAACTATCGGGGTATAGCGTCAGGAGGGGTCCTGGCTGCGTTTTGCGATACCCTTATGGGGATGGCCAGCCGTACGCTGGGATATAAGGTGACGACGCTGGAAATTAATATGAACTATATCCGCCGCGTCCCGTCCGGCTGCCGCATTACCGGCATTGGTCAGGTCGTCCATCACGGCGGCAAGACCATTGTGGCAGAATGCGAATGCTTTGACGAAGATGGCGGTATTGTAGTGAAAGGCCGTTCTTCTTTTTACGTTTTGGGACGGTTGGACTAGATATGTATTTAACAGGGAAGGTTGGTTAAACAGGATGGATTTTGGATATAACGAAGAACAGCAGGAACTGATCAAGGTTGTTCGTGATTTAGTGGAAAAGGAAATCGTACCGTATGCAGCTGAAATGGATGAAACAGGCAAACTGCATGAAGGATTGCTGGAAAAACTGGCAGCTCAGGGACTTCTCGGCGTGGCGATTCCGGAAGAATTCGGCGGTGCCGGACTGGATGCCGTAACGATTGCTGCTATTTATGAAGAACTCGGCAAGGGCTGTGCCGGCGTAGCAACGACAGTTGCTGCCAATGCGCTGGCTTCGTATCCTGTTATTATTGCCGGCAATGACGACCAGAAAAAGCGGTATTTTGATATTATTAATGAAGATAATCTGGCTGCCTTTGCTCTGACCGAACCGGGAACCGGTTCTGATGCCGGCTCTGTTTCGACGCGGGCCGTGAAAACGGAAGACGGCAAGGGCTATGTATTAAACGGCACGAAGTGCTTTATTACCAACGGTGCCCTGGCTGAAGTATTTGTCGTATTTGCCAATACCCGCAAGACCGGCGGGATCCGCGGACTGACGGCATTTATTGTCCGCAAGGGAACACCGGGCTTTACGATTGGCAAAGAAGAAAATAAAATGGGCATCCGCGCATCGAATACGACGGAACTCATTTTCCAGGATTGCTTTGTTCCTGTAGAAGACCGTCTGGGCCGGGAAGGCCAGGGGTTCCGCATTGCCATGAATACCCTTGATGCAGCCCGTCCCTTTGTCGGTGCCGTATCGGTCGGCATTGCCCAGGCCGCCTTCCATGCGTGCTGTGAATATGCAAAAGTCCGCGTACAGTTTGACAAGCCCATCGCTTCGTTCCAGATGGTACAGAGCATGATTGCCGACATGGCCATGCAGGTAGAAGGGGCCCGGCTCCTCGTACATCGGGCCTGCTGGATGAAGGACCAGGGAATGGACTTCAGCCGGGAAGCGGCGATTGCCAAATGCAACGCCTCTGATGTGGCTATGCGCGTAACTACCGATGCCGTTCAGGTTATGGGCGGCTACGGATATATTAAAGAATATCCTGTGGAAAAATACATGCGCGATGCCAAAATTATGCAGATTTATGAAGGAACCAACCAAATTCAGCGATTGGTTATTGCAAATAAGACGTTATACTGATACAATACATAACAGAAACCTTAATATTGTCATTGCGGCGATGATAAAGACAGCGCAGGGCAGGAGAACGCCTACAGGAAGAGGAAACCGGAGACTGAGAGTTTCCTAGGCGTCAGTTCTGGGCATTTCACTTTGGAGTTTCGGATTGAAGCCAGTAGGTCCGACGGGTGTTCCCGTTACAGAACGGGAAAGAACAAATTAGGGTGGTACCGCGAAATCAGACTTTCGCCCCTGCACCAGGGGGCGGAAGTCTTTTTTTATCAGAGGAGGAACAGACAGATGATAAGCGATAAAATTGAGGCTATTAAAGCAGCCGTAGACGAACAGATCGCAAAAAGTGAAACACTGCAGGACATGCAGAATATACGTGTCAAGTATTTGGGCAAAAAAGGCGAACTGACGTCGATTATGAAAGAACTGAAAAGCCTTTCCAAAGAAGAACGGCCTAAAGTGGGGCAGCTCGTCAATACGGCGCGGGGCATTATTGAAGACCATTTGAAAGCGAAAATGGAAGAACTGAAAGCCCGGGCGCTGGAAGACAAGATTAAGTCGGAAACAATTGATATTACCCTGCCGGGAAGAAAACCGGTTATGGGCCATGAACATCCGCTCCATCTGACGCGCCGTCTCATGGAAGAATCGTTCCTGCGCATGGGCTTTTCCATCGTCGAAGGCCCGGATATTGAATCGGATTATTACAATTTCCAGTGCCTGAACCTGCCGGAAGATCATCCGGCCCGGGATATGCAGGATTCCATGTATGTAACAGACAACATTCTCCTGCGGACCCATACGTCGCCGCTGGAAGCGCGGACCCTGCAGGCTCACAAACCGAACGAACCGTTTAAGATCATTGCTCCCGGCAAAGTATACCGCTGTGACTATGATGCAACTCATTCGCCGGTTTTCCATCAGATGGAAGGCATGATTGTCGACAAGGGAATTCGCTTCTCCGATTTGAAAGGCATGCTGGAAGATTTCCTGCGCGATATTTTCGGGCCGCAGACGAAAGTACGCTTCCGGGCCAGCTATTTCCCCTTTACGGAACCGAGTGCAGAAGTCGATATTTCCTGCGTCATGTGCGGCGGCACAGGCTGCCGTGTCTGCTCCCATACGGGCTGGCTGGAAATCCTCGGCTGCGGCATGACCAATCCCAATGTGCTGCGCATGAATGGCTATGATCCCAATGAAGTCAGCGCCTTTGCCTTCGGCATGGGTGTGGAACGTATTGCCATGCTCAAGTACGGCATTGACGATCTGCGTCTGTTTTATGAAAACGACATGCGGTTCTTGAATCAGTTCTAGGAGGTACAGAAAGAATGAAAAGCTCATTAAAATGGATGCAGGAATATGTAGACGTCGATATGACGCAGGACCTGCAGGCCTTTGCAGATAAACTGACTATTGCCGGTATTCCTGTAGAACACGTGGAATATTGGGGGAAAGAAATTAAAAAAGTCATTACAGGGAAAATTTTGCAGATCGACAAGCATCCTGATGCGGATAAACTGGTTGTCTGCCAGCTCGATGTGGGCAGTGAACAGCTGCAGATCGTAACAGGCGCTTCCAATGTGCGCGTCGGCCAGATCGTTCCCGTTGCCGTTCACGGCGCCCATCTTCCTGGCGGCGTAAAGATCAAGAAATCCAAACTGCGCGGCGTTCCTTCCAACGGCATGCTCTGCTCGGCTCATGAACTGGGCTTTGACGACAGCGTCCTGCTGCCGGAAGAACGGAACGGCATCTGGATTCTGCCGGAAGATACGCCCATTGGCGTCGATGCTGCCGATTATCTGGATGCCCGCGACGTCGTTTACGAATATGAACTGACGCCAAACCGGGCCGACTGCTTCTCCATGGTCGGTCTGAGCCGTGAATTTGCCGTATTAAGCGGCAAACAGGCGTCCTATCCGGATATTACTGTCGATGAATGTGAAAAATCGATTAGCGGCAAAGTCAAAGTATCCATTGCTGATGAAGACCTGTGCAGCCGCTATGCAGCCCGCCTGTTAGTGAACGTCAAAATCGGCAAGTCTCCCTTATGGATGCAGCAGCGCCTGCGCAAATCCGGCGTCCGTCCGATTAACAACGTCGTCGATGTAACGAACTATGTCATGATCGAGCTGGGCATTCCTCTTCATGCCTACGATTATGACAAAGTAGCAGGCCATCATCTCATTGCCCGCCGGGCAGCGGCAGGGGAAGCCATGAAGACCCTGGACGGCGTGGACCGCAAGCTTACGGACAACATGCTGGTCATTGCCGATGAAGCGAAACCGTGCTGCATTGCCGGCATTATGGGCGGCTATGATTCGGAAGTAACGGCAGATACGAAAACGGTTATTCTGGAATGTGCGTCCTTTAAGGGCTCCAATATCCGTCATACTGGACGGTCCCTGGGACTGCGCTCGGAAGCATCAGCCCGCTTTGAACGGGGCCTCGATTCGGAAGGGTGCATTCATTCCCTCGATCGCTGTGCTCAGCTGCTGCAGCAAATGGGAGCCTGCGATGTCGCCCAGGGTGTTGTCGATGTCTATCCCCGGCCGGTAGAACCGACGAAAATATCCTTTACAGCCAAACAGATCAATACGTTCCTGGGAACAGATATTGCGGAAGCCGAAATGATCGGCATGCTCGAAACGCTGCAGTTTGCTATCGAAAAAGACGGAGACCAGCTGACTGCCGACGTTCCGTCGTACCGCGGCGACTGCACGGAAATGCCGGATATTGCCGAAGAAGTAGCCCGCGTATATGGGTATGAACACATTCCGTCGACCCGGCCATGGGCCAACATTTCCAAAGGTGAAGAAGGCTATGATCATCAGGTCAGCGAAAAAGTTTCCGCCCTTCTGAGCAGCTGCGGCCTGAATGAAACGGTGACATTCAGCTTCGTTCACCCTGATTCCCTGAAGAAACTGCTCTTTCCTGAAGGCGATCCCGTATATAAGGCCGTGCCGATTCTGAACCCGATTACGGAAGAATTTCCGTGGATGCGGACGACCCTGATTCCGTCGCTCATGGACGTACTGGTCCGCAATCAGGCCGTTAAGAATGAATCGGTTGGCATTTATGAAATTGCGCCGGTATACAAGCCAAAATCCCTGCCCATTACGGAACTTCCGGACCAGGAACTGTACGTATCGGGCCTGCTGTACGGCAAGCGCCCTGGCGGTGAATGGCCCAATACGGCACAGCCCTATGATTTTTACGATGTCAAGGGACTGGTAGAAGCCGTTCTCACGGGCCTTGGCATTCATGCCGATCTGGAAGTATCTGACTTTGCACCGCTTCATCCGGGCAAAGCTGCGCAGTTTGTCAAAGACGGCAAGGTTCTCTGCCGGTTTGGCGAACTCCATCCGAAAGCCATGGATAACTATGATGTAGCCGGTCCGGTTTACCTGTTTGAAATGTCCCTGACTCAGCTGCTGCCCATGGTCAACTTGCTCCCGGACTACCACAAAGTAGCCAAATTCCCGGCTTCCAGCCGCGACCTGGCCTTCCTGGCGCCTCTTTCCGTCACCAATGCGGCCATTGTCGATGTTATCAAAGCTGACGGCGGCCCCCATCTGGAAGCAGTTCACCTGTTTGACATGTACACAGGCAAGCAGGTGCCGCGCGGATTCAAGAGCCTGGCCTACGCGCTGGTATTCCGGTCTGAAGAAGGCACGCTGACCGACAGCGATATTCAGGAACCCGTCGATGCCATCATTGCCGATTTGAAGGAAAAACTGGGCTGCGAACTGCGGTAGCAGCCGGCTCTACAGGAAAAACGGCTTCTGCGGAAGCCGTTTTTTAGGTACTGCAGCCAGTCAAAAAGTTTATTGTAAAAAAAGTAAAGTTGTGGTATGATGGAGAGCGTAGTATGGTATTTTAGAGATAATTTAGGGTGAAGAACCCATAAGGAGGACATAATTAGAATGAACGTAACTGTTAATGAAGTAGACCAGCACAAAGTAACCCTGCATATTGAAGTTCCTGCAAAGGATGCTTCCAAGGCAGCTGCCGCAGCCTGCAAAAACCTGGCAAGCCGGGTCAATATCCCTGGCTTCCGTAAAGGCAAGGCTCCGCGCATGGTACTGGAAAGCTTCTTGGGCAAAGATGCTGTCAAACAGGAAGTCTTTGAAGCCATTGCCAATAAAGCGTACAGCGATGCATTAAAAGAAAAGGATATTGTCCCTGTAACGGATCCGGAAATCAAAGTTATTTCTGATGAAAAGGGTAAAGATGTCGTATTCGAAGCAACAATTACCAAGAAACCGGCTGTTAAGCTGGGCGAATACAAAGGCATTGCCATTGCCAAAGATACGGTTTCCGTTACGGACGAAGATGTAGCCAAAGAACTGGCTAACCTCCAGAAACAGCACGCCAAGCTCGTCGTAGCTCCGGAAGGAACGGAACTGGCAAAAGACGACTTTGCCATTATTGATTTCAAAGGCACTGTAGACGGCAAGGCCTTTGAAGGCGGCGAAGGCAAGGCATATCCGCTGCAGATCGGTTCGGGCAGCTTTATTCCGGGCTTTGAAGATCAGCTGCTGGGCTGCAAGGCCGGTGATGAAAAGGACGTTACTGTTACGTTCCCGGAAGACTACTTTGAAAAATCTCTGGCCGGCAAAGAAGCTGTATTTGCCGTTAAAGTCAACGATGTAAAACGGAGTGAACTTCCGGCCATTGACGATGAATTTGCCAAAGAAGCCGGCAAGTTTGATTCCGTTGATGAACTGAAAGCCGATATCCGCAAGCGTCTGGAATCGAAAGCGTCCTTCCAGGCTCTGGAAAAATTCAATTCCGAAGTACTGAAGACCGCCGTCAACGCTGCGGAAGTAGATATTCCCCAGGTCATGATTGATGACAAAATCGATCAGATGATCGAAGAACTGTCGATGAAACTGGAAACACAGCGCATGAATCTTGATGACTATCTGAAATACATGGGCCAGGATATGGACAAACTGAAAGAACAGTATGCCGGACCGGCCAAAGAAAACGTCAAGATGGATCTGGTTCTCGAAGCCATTGCCAAAGCAGAAAAGATTGAAGTAAAAGACATTGATCTGCAGGCAGAAATCATTACGATGGCCCAGAACTTCGGCGCTGATCCGAAAGAAGTTTACAAAATTATTATGAAAGAAAACCGCGTTCCCATGCTTGTCCAGTCTGTTGGCCGCAAGAAAGCAGCAAGCTTCATTCTGAAGAATGCTGTCGATACGAATGAAAAAGCTGCCAAGGCTGAAGAACCTGAAGTAGAAAAGGTAAAGGCTGAAGACAAACCGGAAGCGTAAGATCCGGAGGTGTTTATATGAGTATGTATGTTCCCATTGTCGTCGAACAGACGTCGCAGGGTGAACGAAGCTATGATATTTATTCCCGTCTTCTGAAGGACCGCATCGTATTTTTGGGAGGTCCTATTGACGATACGACGGCAAATATTATTATTGCTCAGCTTCTGTTTCTGGAAGCTGATAATCCAGACAAGGATATTCATCTGTACATTAACAGTCCCGGCGGCGTCGTTACAGCCGGCATGGCTATTTATGACACGATGCAGTATATTAAGCCGGACGTTTCGACGATCTGCGTCGGTTCCGCAGCCAGCATGGCTTCTGTCCTGCTGGCAGCCGGCGCAAAGGGCAAGCGCTTTGCCCTGCCTCATTCGCAGGTCATGATTCACCAGCCTCTGGGCGGTGTGCAGGGCCAGGCTACGGAAATTGAAATCCATGCCCGTGAAATCCTGCGGATGCGGAAAGAACTGAACGGCCTGTTGGCTCAGCATACGGGTCAGCCTATTGAAGTTATCCAGAAGGATACGGACCGGGATAACTTCATGACTGCCGCCGATGCCAAGGCCTATGGCCTGGTCGATGAAATCCTGACTCGTCCTCAGGATGCGGTAAAAGACTAGAGAAACAGGAGGAAGACTTGTGAACGATAAGAACGATGAACCGAGATGCAGTTTCTGCGGCCGGCCGCAAAGTGAAGTGCAGAAGCTCATTGCCGGGCCAGGCGTGTATATTTGCGACGAATGCATTGCCGTTGCGCAGCACATCCTGGAAGAAGAAAAACAGGATGTATCGTCTGACTTCCAACTGAAAGATCTGCCGACGCCGCATCAAATCAAGGAAACGCTGGATGAATATGTCATCGGCCAGGAAGCGGCCAAAAAGACACTGTCCGTTGCCGTGTACAACCACTATAAGCGGCTGCAGACCCACAGTGTCGTCGAAGACGTAGAACTGCAGAAATCCAACATTATCATGGTCGGTCCCACAGGGAGCGGCAAAACCCTGCTGGCTCAGACGCTGGCCCGGCTGCTGGATGTTCCCTTTGCCATTGCCGATGCGACGAGCCTGACCGAAGCCGGTTACGTTGGCGAAGACGTTGAAAACTGTCTGCTCAAACTGATTCAGGCAGCAGATTACGATATTGCCAAGGCCGAACGGGGCATTATCTATATCGACGAAATCGATAAGATTGCCCGGAAATCGGAAAATCCGTCGATTACGCGCGATGTTTCCGGTGAAGGCGTACAGCAGGCGCTGCTGAAAATCCTGGAAGGCACCATTGCCGGTGTTCCGCCTCAGGGCGGACGGAAGCATCCCCACCAGGAAATGCTGCAAATCGATACGACCAATATTCTCTTTATCTGCGGCGGTGCCTTCGACGGCATTGACAAGACGATTTTAAACCGGACGACAGATAAAAACATGGGTTTTGGCGCCGATATTCATTCCAAAACGGAACATTCTGTAGAATCGCTGTTAAAGGAAATTATTCCTACAGACCTGCAGAAGTTCGGCCTCATTCCCGAATTAATCGGCCGTCTTCCCGTACTGGTTACACTGAATCCTCTCGATGAAGACGCCATGGTTCACATCCTGACGGAACCGAAAAATGCTCTGGTCAAACAGTATCAGAAGATGCTGGACATGGATCATGTAGAACTGACCTTTACGCCGGAAGCGCTGCGGGCCATTGCCAAAGAAGCACTGCGCCGGAACACAGGGGCCCGGGGACTGCGATCCATTATTGAACGCATTATGCTGGACGTCATGTTTGATGTGCCGAGCCGCAAAGATGTGGAAAAATGCGTAGTTACAGAAGACTGCGTAACCAAAGGCGTAGAGCCTGAGCTTGTATTAAAACAGGCAAAATGATATACTATAAGAATAAAACTCATTTCTTGTGCTGGAAATGAGTTTTATTTTTAAATTAAAGAAGGTGAAGTATATATGAATGAACAAGATATTTTAGCCATGCCCTTCATCCCTTTGCGGGGGCTTGTTGTATATCCGAAGCTGCTCAGCCATATTGATGTGGGCCGGGATAAATCGCTGGCAGCTGTCGATTACGCCATGGAACACGACCGCATGCTGATCGTGTCGGCTCAGATCGATGAAGATATTGATAATCCGGGCTTTGATGATGTCTATCAGATTGGCACGGTCGTGAAGATTCAGCAGCTTCTCCGCCTGCCAGGCGGCATGGTCCGCCTTCTGGTAGACGGTGTTTCCCGCGTTCAGCTGCAGGGGTTTTCCAATAAGCGGGACTACCTGGAAGTAGCAGCCGTCAAGGTTGCCGATGTGGAAGTAAATGCTGTCGAAGAAGAAGCACTGCGCCGCCTGGTTTACAAGAAGTTTATGAGCTGGCTGGAAAACCTGCGCAACGGCGATGAACTGAAAGAACGGGCGAAGGATATTGAACTGCCCGGCGTTCTGGCCGATTTTGTAACCTCTCAGCTCCCTGTGCGCCTTATCGTACAGCAGCAGATGCTGGAAACGGTGGAAGTAGGCGTGCGGCTCCGCCGTGCCAGTGAACTCCTCGATACGGAAGTAGACATTGCCAATCTGGAATCGTCCCTGAACATGGAAGTGCGCAATAAGCTGGATCAGCAGCAAAAGGAATATTATCTCCGCGAAAAGATCAAGGCCATTCATCAGGAACTGGGCGATAAAGTCGATAAAGATACGGAAATGCAGGAACTGCGCAAAAAAATCCGTAAAATGAAACTGGCGAAGAAGATAGAAGAACCGCTGCTGAAAGAAGTGGACCGCCTCGATTCCATGCCGCCTATGATGCCGGAATCGGCCATTATCCGTACGTACCTGGACTGGGCCATGGCGCTGCCGTGGAAAAAGGAAACAAAAGACCGGCTCGATCTGGAAGAAGCGCAGAACGTACTGGATGAAGATCACTACGGCCTGAAAAAAGTAAAGGAACGGATTATTGAATATCTGGCGGTCAAACAGCTGACGCACAGCTTAAAAGGTCCGATTTTGTGCTTCGTCGGTCCTCCGGGCACGGGCAAGACCAGTATTGCCCGCTCCATTGCCCGGGCCATGAACCGCAAGTATGTGCGCGTGTCCCTGGGCGGCGTCCGCGATGAAGCAGAAATCCGCGGCCATCGCCGGACCTACATCGGCGCACTGCCGGGGCGGATTATTTCCGGCATGAAGCAGGCCGGCGTCAAGAACCCGGTGTTTCTCCTGGATGAAATCGACAAGATGACGTCCGATATGCGCGGCGATCCGTCAGCAGCTCTCCTGGAAGTACTGGACCCGGAACAGAATAATGCCTTCAGCGACCATTTTATTGAAATCCCCTTTGATTTGTCCAAAGTGTTCTGGATTACGACGGCCAATGTGGTCAGTGATATTCCCCGGCCTCTGCTGGACCGAATGGAAATCATTGAGTTTACCAGTTATACAGAAGAAGAAAAGGTTCAGATTGCCAAACAGTACCTCGTACCGAAGCAGATCAAGGAAAACGGTCTGCGCGCCAGTCAGGCCCGGTTTTCCGATGCCGTGCTGCGTTCCATTATTGAAGGATATACGCGGGAATCTGGCGTGCGTACGCTGGAAAAGATGATTGGCGCCGTGTGCCGGAAAGTGGGAAAATCCCTGCTCCTTCCTGATGAAGATACCCTTACGGTGTCGGTAAAAAATATACCGGCCATGTTGGGACCGGTTAAATTTTTGCCGGAAACGGTGAATAAACAGGATGAAGTCGGCATCGTCACCGGCATGGCCTGGACGCAGGTCGGCGGGGAAGTCCTCGAAACGGAAGCCGTAGCCGTCAAAGGCAAGGGAACGCTGAAGCTGACCGGTCAGCTGGGCAGTGTCATGAAGGAATCGGCTGAAGCCGGCATGACCTATATTCGCCGCCGGGCCAGTGATCTGGGCCTGAAAGACGATTTTTATTCCCATCTGGATATTCACATTCATCTGCCGGAAGGGGCCATTCCCAAAGACGGCCCGTCTGCAGGGATTACCATGGCCACAGCCCTGGCTTCAGCCCTGACGGGCAGGCCTGTGCGCCACGACGTTGCCATGACCGGTGAAATTACGCTGCGCGGAACCGTTCTTCCTGTAGGGGGCATTAAGGAAAAAGTCATTGCTGCTCATCGGGCAGGCATTAAAAAAATCCTCCTGCCGGAAGAAAACAAACGGGATATGGATGATGTGCCCCAGTCGGTCAAAAAAGACGTTACCTTCGTATTTGTACACAATATGGATGAAGTGCTCGATCAGGCACTGGTGAAGTCATAATGGCAGCAGAACTGCAGATCATCAACCCCAAGTATGCTGCCTCAGCCGTTCGTCCGGATCAGTATCCTGCCGGGGACAGAGGAGAAATTGCCTTTCTGGGGCGCTCCAATGTGGGCAAGTCCAGCCTGATTAACTCCCTGTGCAATTACCGGGGCCTGGCCCGGGTCAGCGGTGAGCCGGGAAAGACGCAGACCATTAATTATTTTACAGCAGCCCTGCGGGAACGGAATGGGGAGGATATCCGAAAAATCCCCTTCTTTCTCGTCGATCTGCCTGGCTATGGCTTTGCCCGGACCGGGGGAAAGAACCGGCAGATCTGGAGTGATTTTATTGGCCAATACGTAACGACATCGCCGCGGCTGACCTTGCTGTGCCTTCTTGTCGACCTGCGGCATCCGGGCCTTTCCATTGACTGTCAGGCCTATGAGTGGCTTACAGCTCATGACATTCCGCTGCAGATTATCGGCACGAAAGCAGATAAGCTGAAAAGCAGTGAAAAACAGAAAAATCTGGCTCAGCTCAACCGCCTGTTTCCGACAGCGTACAAGGCCATTGCCTACTCGTCGCTGAAGCGGGAAGGAACGCAGCAGCTGCTGGCCCATATGCTGGAACGGCTGGAGCCAGCGACATAACAGACAGCCCTGTCCGGCGCCGGTTTGGCGCCGGATATTTTTCTGGAAAATACAGGCTTCATTTGGTATAATAACTAAGATAAGGACAATGAGGTATGACCATATTTTGACAGTAAAAACCTTGGGGTGGTATAATAAATGATGGATAGATGTAATCAGAAAGACGGAGCTATGCTGTCGATTGTCGTTCCTGTATACAATGAACAGCTGAATATAGAAAAGTTCTATGAAGAAGCGACAAAGGCCATGCAGTCTGTGGGGATGAACTATGAAATCATCTTCGTCGATGATGGCTCCAAGGACACGACGCCCCTTATTTTGAGCCGGCTCAGTCAGCAGGACTGCCATGTGCGGGCATTGATTCTGGCCCGGAACTTTGGCCATCAGCTGGCCATTACGTGCGGCATGGATCATGCCAGAGGGGATGCAGTCATTACGATGGACGGCGATTTACAGCATCCGCCGGCTATGATTCCCGATCTGGTCAAACGCTGGCGGGAAGGGTACGACGTCGTGCAGACTGTACGGAAGGCGACAGATGATTCCGGCTTTGTGAAGCGGCAGACGTCGAAGTGGTACTATATTATTCTCAATGCCGTATCACCGGTGCACATTACACCGGGGGGATCGGATTTCCGCCTTGTCGATCGCCGCGTACTGGAAACATTTAAGCTGTTTCGGGAACATGACCGTTTTATTCGCGGCATTATCGGCGATATTGGCTATAAGCAGAAGACCATCTCTTTTGTAGCACCCAAGCGGTTTGCCGGCAAATCTAAATTTTCAATGCGAAAAATGCTCCACTTTGCACTGGACGGCATTATGGCTTATTCAAAAATTCCGCTGCGTATTTCCTTTTATACAGGCATGGTCAGCGGCCTGCTGAGCATAGGCCTTATCGTGCATGCCCTGTATTGTCATATTGTAGGCGAAGCGGCGCCGGGATGGACGACGACGATGATCGTCATCTGCATGCTTGGCGGCCTGCAGCTTATGTTTATGGGTATTATGGGAGAATACATCGGCCGTATTTTTGAGGAAGTCAAACACCGTCCTCTCTACTGGCTGCGTGCCGAACTCGGCCAGACAGGCAGTACCGATTCAGAAGAGCAGAAAACGCGGTAAGCCTTTCTGTATGGGACAGGAAGGCAGAGAGGAGGCTTTCTATGTGGAAAAAAGTAAGTAAAGTATGCTGCATGACGGCTCTCTTCGCCATGACAGCTATTTCAGCAGGAGCAGCATCTTCCTATTATACCGTAGGAAGTAAGGGCAGCGATGTACTGGCTATGCAGAAACAGCTGCGAAAACTGGGCTATCAGGTCAAAGCGGATGGAGTATATTCCAAAAGCATGGCCAAAGCAGTAGCAAAATTCCAGAAAGATAAAAAAATACAGGTCAGCGGCAACGTCGGCGGCTGGACCTATTATTTGCTTACCGGCAAGAGAACGCTGCTGGAAAAGGCAGGGTCCCAGGGTGGATCGAAATCCGACCAGAGCAAAACCTATAAAGGCAAGGGGAAAACAGGCGTTCAGTATACGAATCTCAAAAAGCTGCGCGGTGCCGATAAACTGGGCAGCCAGCTCGTCAATTCAGCCTATCAGTATATTGGCGTTCCCTATGTATTTGGCGGCAATACGCCAGATGGATTTGACTGCTCCGGATTTACGAAGTACGTCTTTTCTCACAACGGCATTACCTTGCCCCGCATGGCAGACGAACAGTACCGCCTGGGAGCAAAGGTGTCGCGAAGCGAACTGATTCCGGGAGATCTGGTATTCTTTACGACCTACGAACCAGGGGTGTCGCATACGGGAATTTACGTAGGCGACAACAACTTTATCAGCGCTACGAGCAGCGGCGGAATCCGTGTAGACAGCCTGGACAGCCGGTACTGGGCTGATCGGTATGTCGGCGCAAAGCGGGTCCGATAGACAAGATAATGGCTAGCAGGGAAGCATTGCCGCCTTGCTAGCCATTTCGTCACATTCTGTTGGACAGAGAAAATTGAAAAAATCCTGTGAAAAGGTTGCTTATCAGGGGTAAATGAGCGTATAATTTTTTCATATGATACAGAAAATGCAGAAGGAGTGTTTTTGATGAAGTATATGACGGGTAATGAAATCCGTAAAGCCTATTTGGAGTTTTTTAAGAGCAAGGGACATTTAATCCTCCACAGTTTCCCCCTGATTCCGGAAAATGATCCGAGCCTCCTGCTGATTGGTGCCGGCATGGCTCCGCTGAAGCCCTATTTTACAGGTAAACTGGTACCGCCGTCGTATCGCGTGACGACGAGCCAGAAGTGTATTCGTACCGGCGATATTGACAATGTAGGCCGGACAGCCCGCCATCATACGTTTTTTGAAATGCTGGGAAACTTCTCCTTTGGCGATTATTTCAAAAAAGAAGCCATTTCCTGGGCCTGGGAATTTCTGACCAAGGTTCTCGAACTGGATACGGACAAGCTCTATGTGACAATTTACCCCGATGACACAGAAGCCTATGACTACTGGCACAACATGATCGGCCTGGCAGATGAACGGATTTTCAAATTTGAAGATAATTTCTGGGAAATCGGCGAAGGCCCCTGCGGTCCGGACAGTGAAATCTTCTACGATCTGGGACCGGAACGGGGCTGCGGCAAGCCGACGTGCAATGTGGGCTGTGACTGCGACCGCTATCTGGAAATCTGGAACCTCGTGTTTACCCAGTATAACCGGACGAAAGACGGCAAATACGTGCCGCTGGCCAAGAAAAACATCGATACCGGCTGCGGTCTGGAACGGCTGGCATCGGTTATTCAGCAGAAAGAATCCAACTTTGAAACGGATCTGATTTTCCCGATTATTGAAAAAGTCATCGAAATCAGCGGCGGTGATTACAGCGATCCCCAGCAGAAAATTGCCATGAAGGTTATTGCTGACCATATCCGGGCCATTATGATGATGATTTCTGACGGCATTCTGCCGTCTAATGAAGGCCGCGGCTATGTACTGCGCCGGATTCTGCGCCGGGCCGTACGGTTTGGCCGCCTTCTGGGCATTCAGGACCTGTTCCTCAGCCGCCTTATTGATACGGTCATGTCCATTATGGCTGTGGAATATCCGGAACTGCGGGATCATGAAGACCTGATCCGTAAAGTTATTGATACGGAAGAAAAACAGTTCAGCACGACTCTGGCCCAGGGCATGGAACTGCTGGACGGCCTGCTCGCTGCTGCCGGCGATACGAAGGTTCTGGCCGGCCGCGACGTGTTCAAGCTGTACGATACATACGGCTTCCCGGTGGAACTGACCGAAGAAATTGCCCAGGAACAGGGCGTAGCCATTGACCATGACGGATTTGATGCAGCCATGAAGGAGCAGCAGGAACGGGCCCGCGCTGCTCATGCAGACGTATCGGCCAAGGTAGCGACGCCGGATACGACCAAACTCGATCAGAGCAAACTCGTCAATGATCCGTCGGCTGTACAGGCAACGGTGGTCATGCTCGGCAAGGACGGCGTCGAAGTGCCGGAAGCCCGGGACGGAGAAGAAGTAACGGTTATTCTCGACTCCAATCCCTTCCATCCTGAAGGAGGCGGACAGCTTGGCGATACAGGCGTGCTTACGGCAGCAGCCGGAAAGGCCGCTGTTACCGATGCCAAAGCGCTGCCGAACGGACTGGTATACCTCGTTGCTTCCGTACAGGAAGGGGTGCTCCGTACCGGTGACGCCGTACAGATTGCTGTCGACCAGGAACGGCACATGGCACTGGCCCGCAATCATACGGCAACCCATCTGCTGCAGGCTGCGCTGCGCCGCGTTCTCGGCAACCATGTCACCCAGGCAGGGTCCCTGGTAACGCCGGATCACCTGCGTTTCGACTTCACCCATTTCTCGCCTGTAACGGCACAGGAACTGGCTGATGTGGAACAGATGGTAAATGATGAAATCCTGAAAAATGTCCCCGTCCATATTGAAGAAATGCCTGTCGATGAAGCGAAGAAACAGGGAGCCATTGCCCTGTTTGGCGAAAAATACGGCGATGTGGTCCGCGTCGTATCGGTAGACGACTTCAGCCGCGAACTCTGCGGCGGTTCGCACGTACCGTCGACGGCTGTAATCGGGACCTTCCGCATTCTGTCCGAAGGCGGTACGGGAAGCGGCGTCCGCCGCATTGAAGCCGTTACCGGTGCAGCTGCCCTGGCCAAAGCCCGGGAAGATGCAGCCCAGCTGGCTCAGATTACGGCCCTGGTCAAGGCCAAAGCCGGTCAGGCGCCGGAAAAAGTCGAACAGCTTCTGGCAGCGCTGAAAGAAGCGGAAAAAGAAGTACAGAACCTGAAAAAAGCAGCTTCCTTATCCGATCTGGACAGCATTCTGGCTGCGCAGGAAACCATTGGCGGCGTTTCCGTCATTGCTGCCCAGGGACAGGCCGATTCCATGGATGGCCTGCGGGATCTGGCCGATACGGTAATGGATAAAGTCGGCAGCGGCGTCGTTCTTCTCGGTGCCGTAAACGGCGGCAAAGTGAACTTTGTCTGCAAAGTTGCCAAAGCAGATACGAAAAAAGGTCTCCATGCCGGAAAAATTATCAAAGCCGCAGCAACGGCAGCCGGCGGCAACGGCGGCGGCCGTCCTGATATGGCCCAGGCCGGCGGCAGGGACCCGGAAAAACTGACGGAAGCTCTGGCTGCCGGACAGCAGGCTGTCCGTGACATACTGGCATAAAATGGTTTTGGCCGCAAGGTCGCAAAGGATGTGATTGTATGGCAATTAGCGATGAAACGATGATTGTAAAAAACAGAAGTGAAGAACAGACTGTCGCTTCGATGATTTTGGAAGACGTATACCATGCGTTGGAAGAGAAAGGCTACAATCCGGTGAATCAGATCGTAGGCTATCTCCTTTCCGGAGACCCTACGTATATTACGAGCCATAACAATGCCCGCAGCAATATACGGCGTATTGAACGGGACGAGCTCATTGAAGAGCTGGTCCGGTCCTATGTCAAGACTCGCGGCTTATAGGAGTAGTATGCGGATTTTAGGATTAGACGTTGGTTCAAAGACCATAGGCGTAGCCTGCAGCGATGCCCTGCTCATTACGGCGCAGGGCGTGGAAACGATACGGCGTGTTTCCAAAAAGAAAGATTTCCAGCGCCTCCGGGAGCTGGTACAGGAAAAGGATGTCCACCGCATCGTCGTCGGCAGGCCCCGTCATATGAACGGCGATTACAGCGAAAACATGAAAGACATAGAAAGCTTCGTACAGGAACTGCAGAAAGTCATGCCCAAGATGGAATTTGTCTATTGGGATGAACGCCTGACAACCGTCATGGCCCGGCAAGTCCTCATGGAGGGCGGTGTACGGCGGGAAAAGCGAAAACAGTTTGTCGATAAAATGGCAGCTGTTCTCATATTACAGAATTATTTAGACGCTCAAGGAGGCTAACATGGCAGAAGAAATGGATGAAGTAATGGTCATTACGATCACCGCTCCCGATGGTACGGAAACGGATTTTGAAGAAGTCGACACCATTGAAGTCGACGGTAAGCTCTTCTCTCTGCTCGTTCAGATTTGCGACGACGAAGAAGAAGGGGATACGATCATCGCCCGTATTGATGAAGAAGACGGCGAACCTGTCTATGTAGAACCGACGGAAGAAGAATTTGAAGCAGCCCGCATCAAGTTCGAAGAACTGTTTGCCGCTGCTGAAGAAGAAGGCCTGGACGAATAATCAGGGCCATACTGGAAAAAAGGACATGCTGAGAGGCGTGTCTTTTTTTCTATACAGGAGAAAATAATGGGAGAATTACCAAGTATACAGCAATTAAAAGATTTTATTATCTATGGAAAGTACCGAAATTTCACGGCAGCTGCAGAAGCGGCTAATATTACACAGTCGGCATTCAGTGCGCAGATTAAGAAACTGGAAGAAATCGTCGGCGTGCAGCTCATTGCCCGTTCCAACCGGGGCAGTCACCTGACCAAAGCGGGAGAGCACTTTTTCCTCCGCGTAGAGCCGCTGCTCAGCGAACTGGAAGGCTGTCTGTGCGAAATGAAAACATTCAGCGGCGAAGCACAGCCCCTGTCGATCGGCATCATGCTGTCCCTGGGAGATGTACACATGAACCGCCATCTGGCCTGGTTTCAGCAGCATCACAGCGGCGCATCCTTTCGCGTATATAATCTGGAAGCCCGGGAATTGCTGCAGAAGCTGAAAGACGATGAACTGGACATTATTTCGCTGTTCCTCCTGCCAGGCATGGATGTAAGCGGATATGAAAGCGTCTGTTTCTGTCATGAACCTATTGTGTATTATGCGCCGAACCTCGATGTCCCGTCGCCGACAGTCAGTGCCGAATTTATTACGTCTCATCCGCTGGCCCAGTATTCTCCGCACTATCTGATGAATGACTACCTGGAACGGTATCTGCAGCACCATGCCGGAACAGCGCCGCAGACGCGGGCCTGGTTTTCCACGCCGTACGCGATCTGGAGATACTGCCAGCAGCATCACATTGGGGCCCTGCTGCCGCAGCGATTTCTGGAAGCCATGGGCACTGCTGCCGGCATGTATGCCATCACGCCGGCAGTCAGCCTGCCCTGCTATCTGCTGTATAAACGAAGCAATCCCAACTATCAGGCCATACAGGTATTTATTCAGTACATGAAGCAGACCTATCACGTGGTGCCGTGATATCGTTTTTTCTGATGGCCCTTATCGCATGTTTCAATTATACAAGACCCGACAGAGCGAGTAGAATAGCGGTATCACACAAAAGGAGTTGTCATATGTATCATGGTAGCGCAGAAATCGCTTTGGAACAAAGACTTCCTGTTGGATACGGGAATTAACTTTGTCGTCTATCTCATTTATTATCTGTTAATGGTCATCATTGCTGTTGTTGCAAAAGACCAGCTCAATGCCTCGCTCAGCGAAGCCGGGCTGGCATCGGGTATTTTTATTGTCGGTACCTTACTGGCCCGCCTTCAGTTTGGCAAGGCCATCGAACTGTACGGGCGGCGCCGCACGCTGTACGGCGGCATCCTGTTCTATCTGGCTACGACGCTGCTGTACTTTTACATCCCCAATCTGGGCATGATGTATCTCATCCGTCTGCTCAACGGGCTGGCCTACGGCATTACGTCCACGGCGACCAACACCATTGTCGCTTCGTGCATTCCTGATGATGAAAAAGGGGAAGGCATTAACTACTATGGCCTCAGCACCAGCCTGGCTGCTGCTATTGGGCCTTTCCTGGGCATGTTCCTCATGCTGGTTTCCAACTTTGAATTTATCATCGGCCTGTGCACCGTACTGATTGTGCTGTGTATTGTCGGCTGTTTCTTCCTCCATATTGATGAAATGGAACTGAGCGAAGAAGAACGGCAGCAGATGAAGGCCATGACCCTGGAAAACTATGTGGAACGCCGGGTTATGGTCATTTCCGGCATTGGCTTTCTCATGGGCTTTGCCTATTCCAGTGTCCTCACCTTTTTGGCCGCCTATGCCCGGGAAATTAATCTGGTTCAGGCCAGCACCTTCTTCTTTGTCGTCTATGCCGTCGTCATTACGGTTACGCGGCCGGTGACGGGCATTATTTTTGACCGGAAAGGGGAAAACTACGTCCTCTATCCGTGTTACATCTTCCTGGCAGCCGGCTTATTCCTGCTGGAAATGACCGGTGCTGCCTGGCAGCTGCTGCTGGCCGGCGTATTTGTTGGCCTGGGATATGGCACGTTCATGTCCAATGGACAGGCTGTATGCATTAAGCTGACACCGGCACACCGCATCAGCGTCGCCTTGTCGACGTACTTTGTCGCCCTGGACCTGGGCATTGGCGTAGGGCCCTATGTACTGGGCTCGCTGCATCATATCCTGACCTTCCCGCAGCTCTATGCCGTTGCCGGCGCCATTGCCCTGGTCTGCTTCTTCCTGTATTATGCCCTGTATGGCCGCAATGCCAAAGCCAATGCCGTCGTAGAAGAACGGGCAGAAGAAGCGGACGATGCGTTCGTCATGGGATTGAAGCAGAAACCGGTATGCCATGCAGCTGTCAATAAGAAATAATTAAAAATAATTATTATTTACTATTGACTTCTATACCAAAGTAGTGTATGATTAGAGCATAACAAAGAACAATTACTAATTTTAGATAAATATTAACAAAAAGGAGATATGCCCTATGAAACAAGTACAGTTTTATCGCAATGAACAAGATGGTTCTGTCGTCGTATTGGCAGGCGCAGTAGATACGAATAAAGATCTTACCATTGGCGGTCAGAAATATACGCTCCTCGTTCCCGATTCGGTAGATGCAGCCAAGGAAAAACATGTACCGGCGCTGCAGAAAATTGACAGCCATCTGGTAGTGGAAGTTGGCTCCGTAACGCATCCCATGGAAGAAAAGCATTATATTGAATGGATTGCCCTCGTAACGGATGACAAAGTCGATATCCGTTATCTCAAACCCGGTCAGGCACCGAAAGCAGATTTTGAAGCAGGCGATGCCGGCACGGTATATGCATACTGCAACCTCCATGGTCTCTGGAAAGCAGACTTTGCCGTACAGGAAGCAGCTCCCATTGCCGGCGGCAGCTGCTCGCCGGAATTTGGCGGCTGCGTCATTCAGGATTTATAATCGCCAGACAACCGAAAAGGACTATAAAGCACAGGCTCTTTGCAGGGGCCTGTGTTTTTTTGTGCCTGTTATCCCGCAGGACCAAGGAGCGCAGGTTTTCTGAAAATAATTTTTTCAGGCAGCAGGAGTTTCTA
>NZ_CATWFF010000002.1 GCF_958350005.1 uncultured Megasphaera sp.
GCCGTCGTAGGCCCGCCAATATTGGCATTGGAGGCCAGAATAATTTCTTCCAGCGTAAAATGAAACACTTTGCCGCCAATAAAACAAAACAGCATATTGACGACAACCATGAAGAAGCAGAAGACAAACAAGATGGGCGCATTGCGCACGATTTCCATAACCGACGCAGGGACGCCGATGACGAAGAAAAAGAGGTAAATGAAATACGTGCCAATTTCCTGGGCACCGTTCATTCCATCAGCCCAGCGGCTGCAGAAGGTCGCAAAAGTCATGGAAATGAGCGTAATCCAGACGTACGCGCTGCCAAAGAAGGTCTTCCCTACAGCAGAAAACCAGTATCCCTCCGGCACGGCGGCGCCGATAGCCTCGCCGAGACTGCGGGACACAGTGACGACGATGGCAGCATAGGTCACGGCGATGGCCATATCGCGGAGCGAAATATCCCGCCGTTTCCAGTAGGACGCAGCCTTGGTCTTCCCTTCAGCCGACACACCGTGCTGCTCCATTTCTTCAATATACGGATGACGGTACCAGCGGCGAAACAGGGCGCTGCCGGCAATACCGATGAGGACGAGAAAATAAATGGCCATATTCAGATTATCGGCCACAACAGCAGCGGAAATGATCGTACTGCTCGCATGAAACGCATCGGACAGGGCGACGAAGTTCACGCCGCCGCCAATGTAGGACCCCGTCATCATGGCGGCAACTTTGGGCAGTTCGCGGATCATGCCGGCCATGAGCGCCGTCCCGGCCACAGCGCCGACGACGGTCCCGGCAGAGCCGATGAGAAAGATGAACAGCAGCCGGCCCGTCTGCTTCCAGATGCGGCTCAGATTGGCCTGCAGCAGCAGTAAAGGAATAGCCATGGGCACGGCATAGCCCCAAATGACATCGTCAAAGGCCGGCGCATGAGGCGGTATCACGCCGGTGTTGACCAGCACCGCCGCTATCACCATGGCAATGACGGCACCAGACAGGCGCGACGCCCACGCATAAGTCTGTTCCAGATAAATAGCCGCCGAAACGGCTGCAAACATAAGGGTCATAAGAAGCCACGTATTTTCCGGGCTAATCAGTGTATGCATACGAACAACTCCCTTTCAGCCGGACATGCCGGCTTTTTCCTGACAAAAGTATATTATAGGAAAAATATGCCCCCGTGGCAATATGTACGGGGGAAAAATACAGAAAAACTAAATACTTCAAAACTTTTGATGATAAAACAGAAAGGACACAGCTCTTTCCAGCAGGTCGTAAGTTCACACATATACTGGATAAGAGGATGACGGCATACATCATCACAGGGAGTCCACAGGCCGTCTGGCCGTTCTGCAGGCAGACAAGAAGCTGATTCGTAATCCTTCCTGACATGCCGGGCAGAGAGACAGGGTAGATTCTGCTGCAGACGGACAACGGCCTGTGGGCGACCGGCATGTATGACGAGACTATTGCCAGACTGCTGCCTCCCATTCCCCAGTCTGAGACATACGCAAACAGACGGAATATCCCGTTTGGAATACTCCGTCTGTTTTTACTGCTATGTACTTATCTTTGCTGATATGCCGCTTCTACACTGGCCTCTACGAGGGCTGCTTTTTCTTCAATTTCCAGAATAGCCGCCATCATCTGGTCCGTAAACTCCGTATCTTTAATGGATTTCAGGTTGATGCGGACGCTGTAGAAAGCCGAACGCATAGCCGCACGGGCGTTCATGGCCGCAATAGCGCCGTCTGTGACGACCCAGGCATTGCCGTAGCGCACAACCTGTTCCGCCAGCTGAAGGAGGACAAAAATATCCTTGCCCAGCTGAAACGGCGACGATGCCGCATCCTTAAAGGCCTGCTGCACCAGCTCTGCCCGGTCAGGCGTATCCTTGGGCAGGCGAACCGCACAGATGACGCCGTCAAAGGCCCGGGCATCTTCTGCAATGCCGTCCAGATAGCGGCTGCGCAGTCTGCAGGCTTTATCGCGAATCGACGTCATGAGAAGGCCTACGTCTTCATAGCCCTTTTTGCCAATCGTCAAATTGGCTACCATTTCCACCAGCGCAGCTGCCGATGCTGCGGTCATGGCGGCAATACCGCCACCGCCCGGGACGGGTTCTTTCGATGCTGCCGCATCTAATAACTCGTTCAGGGGCATAGTGGAAAAATGGCTGAACTTAGAACAATCCTGTAATGACGCCATGTTCATCAATGTCCATTCTATTGGCCGCCGGTACTTTCGGCAATCCCGGCATGGTCATAATATTGCTGGTCTGGCAGACGATAAATCCGGCACCGGTGCAGACGCGCACATCTTTTACGGTAACCGTAAAGCCTGATGGCGCACCTAACAGGGACGGATCGTCCGACAGGGAGTACTGGGTCTTGGCGACGCAGATCGGCAGTTTGTCGAGGCCAAAGGCTTCCAGTTCCTTAATCTGTTTCTTTGCATTCCCTTCAAAGACGACGCCGTCACCGCCGTATATCTTGCGGACAATGGTTTCCATCTTCTGAGGAATGGAATCGTTTACATCGTACAGCGGTTTATACGGCGTCTTGGGCTGCTGCAGAAGGTGCAGTACCTTTTCGCCCAGTTCCACGCCGCCTTTGCCGCCTTCAGCCCAGCAGTTATTCAGGGCCACGTCGACGCCAAAGTCGCTGCACAGCGTGCGCAGAGCGGTAATTTCCGCTTCCGTATCAGCAGCGAATTTGTTGATGCCTACGACGACAGGCACATCGAACTGACGCATGTTTTCAATGTGCTTGGCCAGGTTGGCAAAGCCTTTCTTCAGAGCGTCTACGTTTTCTTCGCTCAGGTTCTTCTTGTCTACGCCGCCGTGCATTTTCAGGGCCCGCACGGTAGCAACGATGACGACAGCATCGGGTTTGATGCCGGCATAGCGGCATTTGATGTCCATGAATTTTTCTGCACCCAAATCGGCGCCGAATCCGGCTTCTGTCACGGCAATGTCGCCCATCTTCATGGCCAGTTTCGTAGCGATAACGGAGTTGCAGCCGTGGGCAATGTTGGCAAAGGGACCGCCGTGAACCAGGGCCGGCGTGTGTTCAATGGTCTGAACGAGATTCGGCTTGACGGCGTCTTTCATGAGAATGGCCATGGCCCCTGCGACGCCGAGCTGCCGGGCTGTGACCAGATTGCCGTCCAGGTCGTAGGCGACGGTAATATCGCCCATCCGTTTTTTCAGATCCATAAGATCGCTGGCCAGGCACAGAGCCGCCATGATTTCCGAGGCCACTGTAATCATGAAGTGGTCTTCCCGCGGGAAGCCGCATACTTTGCCGCCCATACCGACGACAATGTTGCGCAGCGCCCGGTCATTCATGTCCATGACCCGCTTCCAGATGATGCGGCGCACGTCGATGCGCAGGGCGTTGCCCTGATGGACGTGGTTGTCAATGGCTGCCGCCAGCAGGTTGTTGGCTGCCGTAATGGCGTGCATATCGCCTGTAAAATGAAGGTTAATGTCTTCCATGGGCAGTACCTGGGCATAGCCGCCGCCGGCAGCACCGCCTTTAATGCCGAAAACCGGTCCCAGAGACGGTTCCCGCAGGGCTACGACGGCGTTGTGGCCCATCTGGTTCAGGGCCTGAGCCAGACCGATGGTGGTCAGGGTTTTCCCTTCCCCTGCCGGCGTCGGCGTAATAGCCGTTACGAGAACGAGCTTGCCGTCCGGCTTCCCCGAAAGGCGCCGAATGGCGTCAAACGAAATTTTTCCTTTATATTTCCCGTATAATTCCAAATCGTCTTCCGTCAAACCAACTTTCTTGGCAATGTTTACAATAGGCTCCAATGTGGCCTGCTGCGCAATTTCAATATCGCTGAGTACTTTTGCCATGGCTGTTCCTCCTGTCTGTTCCATAAAAAAATGCCGCACCTCTGGAACGTTTGCCCAGACGGTCGGCTTCTTCTCCATCATGCTCCCCGTGGTAGCTCCACTTCCGTCAGTCACATGATTATACTGGTATTATACAGGACACAGGCGGACAGTGTCAAATAATAGAACGTGTAAAAAAGCCCTTCTTGACAAACAGACTAATTTATCTGATAATAATATACATATACCTCTAACGGTATAAAGGAGGTAAGAGTCGATGAAACAATGTATGGATGCTGATAACCTGCATCGCCGCTTAAAAAAAATTATCGGACAGGTACAGGCCATTGACCGCATGATCGATGAAGACATTCCCTGTGAAGATATTCTAGCTCAAATTAACGCAGCCAAATCAGCGCTTCATAAAGCAGGTCAGGTCATTTTGGAAGGCCATATTAAACACTGCGTCCGAGACGGCATTGAGCACGGCGATGCCGATAAAACCATTGCTAATTTCACAAAAGCTGTCGAACGATTTGCCAATATGAATTAAGGACGCAAAAAACAGTCTCCTCACGGAGGCTGTTTTTTTGTATCTCCATTGACAACCTATACCTATATGGGTATAAAAAGGAGGAGAAATGATATTGCATCAATTAGAATCGTGTGTAAAATGGGGAAGCGAGAAAAAAGACGTGCTTTTCCTCATCCTATCGGGACTGGCCCTGCTGGCCAGCCTGTTTCATGTCACCACAGGGACTGCAGATCCGGCATGGATATCGATTATATTATGCGGCATTCCCATCATTTGGGAAGCTGCCGCCGGACTGGTCACCAAATTTGACATAAAAGCAGACGTCCTCGTGTCTCTGGCTCTGATTGCATCGGTCATTATTGGCGAAATTTTTGCTGCCGGAGAAATCGCCTGGATCATGCAGATCAGCAGCCTTCTGGAAGAACGCACAGTCGCCAAAGCCAGAACGGGCATCGAAAATCTGGTACATCTGACGCCGCGGACGGCACGGCGCATGTCTCACGGAACGGAACAACTCATTCCGGCAGAGCACGTACAAAGCAACAGGATGCACCATTACCTATGTGGCAGTCAGCACGGAGGCTGTCGGCTTCCTGGCCTTGTCCGACACGCTGCGGCAGAATGCTGCAGACACCATTGCCCGCATCTGCAGCACAAAGGTAACGCCAGTACTGCTGACTGGCGATAACCAGAGAGCAGCCGGCTATATGGCAAACCGACTTGGCATTCAGGAAGTGTTTGCAAACTGCCTGCCCGAAGATAAGCTGCGCCATATTGATGACTTCCAGAACAGCGGCAATAGGGTCTGCATGATCGGCGACGGCATCAACAATGCACCGGCACTCAAGAAAGCCCATGTAGGAATTGCCATGGGCGAAATCGGCAGCGACATTGCCGTAGACGCGGCAGATATGGTTCTGATTACCGATAATATCAGCGAACTTCCTCATATATTTCTCCTGGCAAAGCGGATGATGATCACCATTCGCTGCAATCTTGCCTTTTCCCTGACATTGAACGGAGTCGCTATTGTGCTGGCCATGACGGGCATACTGAATCCCATTGTCGGCGCCCTGGTTCATAACGCCGGCTCCGTCCTGGTCCTCATCAATTCCGCCCTGCTGCTGCATTGGCGAAAGAAGGAAATCAAAGCAGCCTGAGCCCATAAGCGGCAGTGGAACACGAAATTATGAGCAGACAGGGCCTGTATGATATGATATAATGAAAAAAGTGTCATAAAACAGGAAAGGACAACGATACTATGAATTTTATGAATGAAGCTATTGAAGAGTCCAGGAAAAATCTGTCCACCGGCCACGGCGGTCCCTTTGGTGCTGTTGTCGTAAAGGACGGCGTCATCGTCGGCCGGGGCCACAACGAAGTCATCAAAAACAACGACCCCACGTGCCACGGCGAAATGCAGGCCATCCGCGATGCCTGCCGCCATCTGGGTACCTATGACCTGTCGGGTTGCGTCCTGTACACGTCGGCCCAGCCGTGCCCCATGTGCCTGTCGGCCATTATCTGGGCCAACATCAAGACCGTGTACTATGGCTGCAGTGCCGAAGACGCTGCCAACATCGGTTTCCGCGACGATGCGATTTATGACTTTATCAAGAACAACTGCACTGATGTGCAGACAATGGAACTGCACCAGCTGGACCGTGACAAGGCCCTCCCCGTATTTGAAGAATACAAAAAGAAGCAGATGACCATTTACTAAGTGCCAGAAACCGGCAAAAAGCCCGCCTTCTTTCGACTGTGAAAGAAAGCAGGCTTTTTTTGTGTTTGTATATACGGATATCAATACTGCTTGCTCTTCATGCGCCGTTCGATGTCGCGCTTGGCTTCCCGTTCGGCCAGGGTCTGGCGCTTGTCATACAGCTTCTTCCCTGTTGCCAGGGCAACCGTCACTTTGACTCTCCCTTTTTTGAAGTACAAATTGAGAGGAATGAGAGTATAGCCCTTTTCCTTGATCTTTCCCAGGAGCTTGCGGATTTCATAGGCATGAAGGAGCAGTTTCCGCGTCCGCAGGGGATCGTGGTTGAAGCGGTTTCCCTGGTCATACGGGCTGATATGCATGCCCCAGAGAAAGGCTTCGCCGTTTTCAATGCGGCAGAAACTGTCTTTTAAATTCACCTTTCCCTGGCGCAGGGACTTGACTTCCGTCCCTGTCAGGGCAATACCGGCTTCATATGTTTCGTGAATGAAATAATCATGGCGTGCTTTACGATTGTCTGTAATGTATTTCACACCACTTGGTGACTGTGGCACGATCCATTCCTCCTATTTCTTTTTCGATTTGCGGCCTTTGCGGCTTTTGATTTTCCGGCCGCGATTTTTCTGATTTTTCTTGCGGTCCTGTTTCTTGTCTTTTTTCGGCTTTTTATCTTTTTTCGCTCCCTTGGCTCCGGCAAACCAGTTGCGCTTCGATACGTCAGGCCGACTGCCGCCGCTGCTCTTTTTGTGGCGCCGTTCTGCACTGGCGGCCATCAGCTGCTGCAGGTCTTCCAGAGAGTCTACCGTGCCCGGGACGAAGTCGATTTCACATTTTTCCGTATTGACTTTGGCCAGCGTCACTGTCATGGCATCGCCCAGGCGGTATACATGGCCGCCCAGACGGCCCCGCATGGTATAGGTCAGCTCGTCAAATTCATAGTCGTCATCGGTGAGCAGGGAAATATGGACGAGCCCTTCAATGCCGTTTTCCAGGCCCACAAACAGGCCGAAGGACGTAATGCCCGTAATATGGGCTTCAAAGGGCTGACCGATGAAAGGCAGCATGTACTGGGTCTTTTTCAGATCGTCTGTATCCCGTTCTGCTTCGACGGCAATCCGTTCCCGCGAGCTGGCCATGTCGGCGGCAATCTTGTGATACGTCAGAGACTGGGTTGCTTCATCTTTCGTCAGTTTTCCCCGCTGCTGGTACTGCCGGATCAGGCGGTGAACCATGAGGTCCGGATAGCGGCGAATCGGCGACGTAAAATGGGTATAGCAGGACGAGGCCAGGCCGAAATGGCCGACGTTATTCGTATCGTACCGCGCCTGCTGCATGGAACGAAGGGCAATGGTCTGAACGACCATTTCTTCACTGGTCCCTTTGGATACTTCCAGGAGGTGCTGAAAATCGGCGGGCTTTACGTCTTCCCCTGCCGGTACGGGCAGGTTAAAGCTGGACAGGACGGTGCGCATCATATTCAGCCGTTCCTCTTCCGGCAGCTCGTGAATGCGGTATACCGTGGGGTTGCCGCTGTCCCGCAGATAAGACGCCACCGTTTCATTGGCAATGAGCATACATTCTTCTACGATCTGTTCGGCAATGGTCCGTTCCCGTTTTTCCAGGCGCAGGGGCTTTCCTTCCGGGTCGAGGATGACTTTGTATTCCGGGAAATCAAAGTCAATGGCGCCGCGGCGCAGACGCATTTGCCGCAGGACGCCGGCCAGTTCCTGGAGCTGCCGCAGCATGGGCATAAAGGGCTGCAGATCGTCAGGAATAATATCGTCGATGAGGGCCTTTTTGACTTCCTTGTAATTGCATCGCCGCTTGACGCGAATGACAGCAGGGCCAATATCGGCATGGACGACCTTGCCGGTGCTGTCAATTTCCATGACACAGGTCATGGAGTAGCGGTCGGCATTGGCGTTGAGGCTGCAGATTCCGTTGGACAGGACCGTAGGCAGCATGGGAATGACCCGGTCTACGAGGTATACGCTGGTGCCGCGGGCATAGGCTTCCCGGTCCAGAGCCGTACCGGGGCGCACGTACCAGCTGACGTCGGCAATATAGACGCCGAGGCGGAAGTTGCCGTTGGGCAGGCGTTCCACGTCAATGGCGTCGTCCAGGTCCTTGGCGTCTTCGCTGTCCACCGTAATGAGCTGGCGGTCCCGGTAATCGCGGCGGCTGTCGTCCATCTTGACGGTCATGTCGATCTGTTCCGCTTCTTTCAGCACGTCGTCAGGAAAGGCGAAGGGCAGACCATGACGGGCCATAATGACTTTAATATCCAGGTCTTTGTCGCCGTCATAGCCCAGGACTTCCGTCACTTCCCCTTCGGCTTTGCGGCCTTCTTCAGGCCAGCGGGTAATGGTAACCAGGACGCGGGCACTGCTGCGGGCACCGCCGGTCTTGTCGAGGGAAATGTAAATATCTTCCCGTATCCGTTCGTCATCAGGACGGACAAAGGCGCACCGCTTTTCCCGTTCAAAGGTGCCGACAATGGTCTTGTTCGCCCGCTCTACTATATCGATAATTTCGCCTTCCCGCTTATGGCGGCCGTTGCTGCTCTGCAGAATGCGGACGGTGACTTTATCGTTGTTCATGGCTGTATGCCGGTTCTGTTCGGAAATATACACGTCATCTTCCAGGCCCTCACAGAGGACAAAGCCAAAAGAAGCTGTATATCCCTTATAAATACCGGTCACTTCCTGGGGCCGGTTTGGTGCCGTATACCGTTCATCGACTGTGCGCATCAATATTCCCCTCCTTACTAATTCATCAAATGTATCGAATAACACTGCCAGATCCGCACCGGTCAGGCCCAGGCGCTCTGCACAGTCCTCGACAGTCACGCCGTCTGGTTCCAGGCGGCTCAGCCGGACAATGTCACGGGAAAGGTCCGTATCCATCGTATCTCTCCTTCTCGTTCCTGTTTTATGAAAAAGGCCTGCGACAAAGCCGCAGGCCAGTAAGTCACCTTAAAACGTATGCATCAATCTGCCTAACAGCAGGGTACAGACTGCAAAGGCAATAGACAAAACAATAGTCAGCTTGGACAGGAGCGCATCCATGCCGCGGGCCCGGCTGCCAAACAAATCATCTGCACCGCCGCCAAATCCTGCACCCATTCCCTGGGTCTTGCTCTTCTGAGCCACGACGACGCCAATCAGCAGCAGCGACAGAATAAATACTAAAATTTCCAGTACAGTAATCACGTGAATCCTCCTCATTACACAGAACTAACGATACTATTGTACACTTATTTGCCGTTTCTATCAATAGGAGAACCGTTATTTTCCCGGTCCCTCGTTTCCAGGTACCGTTCCAGCTTACGCTTGACCCGCTGCAGTGCATTGTCAATGGACTTGACATGACGGTGCAGCTGCTGAGACATTTCATTATAGGACTTGCCATCCAGATAGGCCATGAGAACCTGCCATTCCAGATCGCTGAGAATTTCGTTCATTTTCAGTTCAATGTCCATAAATTCTTCCCGGCTAATGACCAGTTCTTCCGGGTCGCAGACGTGCAGTCCGGAAATGATATCCTGCAGCGTCCGGTCCGATTCGGCTTCATAAATGGGCTTATTTAAGGACACATAGGAATTGAGAGGCAAATGTTTCTGCCTGGTCGCCGTCTTGATGGCCGTAATGATCTGCCGCGTAATGCACAGTTCCGCAAAGGCCCGGAACGAAGCCAGCTTATCGCCGCGAAAGTCGCGGGTCGCCTTATAGAGGCCAATCATGCCTTCCTGGACAATATCGTCCCGGTCGGCGCCGACGAGAAAGTACATGCGTGCCTTGGACTTGACGAAATTACGATATTTATTGACAATATAATCCGTTGCCTCGCCGTCGTGCTCCTGCTGGGCAATGGCTACGACTTCTTCGTCGCTCATGCCGGCAAACCGGTTTTCTCTTTCCTGTTTCCGTTGTGCTTCTCCCTGCATATATGCACCTCGATTATTTAGACCTGCGAATCTTTTCCAGTTTTTCCAATACGTCCTGATTGCGGACCCGGCAGGCCACTTCGCTGCGGTTTGATCCTTCTTTCAGGACATTGCGATGGTCATAGGACGCCGTTTCCCTGCGGACCCGGGCTACATCTTCCGCCAGTTCCCGGGCAGGAATGCGATAGGCTCCGGTGCCGAGAATCTGGGTCTGTTCCGTGCCGTCTGACGTGGCGACGTAAATACTGCGCCGTTCATGACGATGTTCGTAGACCAGGCGTTCAATATGACTGTCTGCCGTTTCTTCCTTATCGGTGAAGACGACCTGGCAGTCACTGCCTACAGGGGCGCTCTTTTCCCCGTCTTCCGTATACATGGCGTCAAAGACAAGTACCAGCGTATAGCCCTTGGCCTTGCCGTAACTGGCCATCGTATCGATCAGTTTTTCTCTGGCATGCTCCAGAGACTGACTGGCCAGTTTTTTCAGTGATGGCCAGGCAAAAATAATATTATATCCATCTACGATGAATAAATCTTTCACTTATACCACCGCCTGCCGCTGCCGCACGACTTCATACATCAGCAGCGCTGCCGCTACCGATGCATTGAGGGAATTGACATGACCAAACATGGGAATCTGTACCAGGACATCACACGTTTCCTTGACCAGATGGGATATGCCCCGGCCTTCACTGCCAATGACCAGCACAATCGGCTCAGTCAGGGAGCTGTGAAAATAGTCCGTTTCCCCATCCATATCGGCGCCAATGACCCAGAATCCCCGTTTCTGCAGTTTCCGCAGGGTCTGGGCAATGTTGCCGATCTGCACGACTGGCAGGTACTCTACAGCACCGGCCGATGTCTTGCCTACTGTTTCATTCAGAGGGGCACTGCGCCGCTTCGGCAGCAGTACGGCGTCAGCACCGGCGCATTCAGCAGTACGGATAATGGCGCCCAGATTATGAACGTCTTCTATGCCGTCCAAAAGTACCAGGAAGGGCGTCCGCCCTGCTTCAGCAGCCTGGGCCAGCACATCCGTCAGGTCCGCATAGGCTACGGGAGCCGCTACGGCGGCCACGCCCTGATGGCGGCTGCCGGGAACGAGCCGGTTCAGCGCTTTCAGGGGAATCTCTTCAATGGGAATTCCCTTATCCTGGGCCATGTCCCGAATCCGCTGCAGAGGCTGTGTATCGTTGCCGGCAGCCAGATACAGTTTGGTAATGGCCCGGCCTGCCCGCAGCGCTTCAGTCACGCTGTTGCGGCCTGTAATGATGCATTCCGTACTCATATTAGTTCCTTTCTCCGTGCTGCTTGGCACAGTAGTCTTTCGTATAGTCCACGACCTTCTGAAATACCTGGCCGAGCCGTTCGTTCTGCCCGGAAAGGACCAGATAGCCAATGAGGGCTTCCAGAGCGGTACTGTCGTGGTATTCGGCGACAGACGCGCTTTTCGGCGCCTGCGAATAGGCATTGCGCGCCCGCCGGCACACGAGGTGTTCCTCTTCGGTCAGGTCGTCTTTCAGCAGCCGGTACACGTAGGCCTGGGCTTTGGCCGATACGAATTCGGCTGCCAGCAAATGCAGAACCTGTACGTTGGGAATCCCCGTTTCCACCAGGCGGCGGCGCAGGTTCAGGGCATAATAGGCATCGCCTACAAAAGCCAGGGAAATGGGGTCCAGCCGGGAAGCATCCTGATCGGGAGCATCGAGGCGGCTGCCCTGTGCAAAGGCCGCATATGCCCGGTGTTTCAGAGCCTGAAGCTGTTTGAATTTCACTTTTTCCACCGTGCGCCCTGCGGCGAATCTTCAATGGTAATGCCTAGCGCCGTCAGTTTGTCGCGAATGGCGTCAGCCAGGGCATACTGCTTCTGAGCCCGGCATTCCTGACGGATTTCCAGGATAGCATCCATCAGATCATGATAGTCTTTGCTGCTGGCGTCAGCTTTCTGCCCGCTCCACCGGTCTTCCAGGATACCGAGAATATCGGTCATCATCTTGAATACGCGCTTAACTTCCGATACAGCTGCCGAATCAACAGGTACGCCGTTGTTGAGGACCGCATCTTTATAAATGTTGACCTTTTTCGCCAGATCAAACATGGCTGCACTGGCCAGAGCCGTATTGAAATCATCGCACATAGCCGCTTCAAAGGCTTCTTCCTTTTCTTTGGCATCAGCCAGGAGCTGTGCCGATTCGGGAGACTTGGCACCGGCCGGCATGGCCAGCAGTTCCAGTACGTTGTCAATGGACGTGCCCAGCCGTTCCAGGCTGCGCGTCATTTCTTCCAGCCGTTCGTCGCTGAAATCGAGAGGACTGCGGTAGTGGTTGGAAATGAGGAAGAACCGCAGCGCATCAGGACTGTAATGGGCCAGCACATCTTTGACAAGGAAGAAGTTGTTCAGAGACTTGCTCATCTTTTCCGAATTAATCGTAATAAAGCCGTTATGGAGCCAGTACTTGACCATGGGCTTTTTGCCCGTATAGGCTTCGGACTGGGCAATTTCGTTTTCATGGTGCGGGAAAATGAGGTCGCTGCCGCCGCCGTGAAAATCAAAGGTAGCACCCAGGTATTCGTTGCTCATGGTCGAGCATTCAATATGCCAGCCTGGACGGCCTGGGCCCCACGGGCTGTCCCAGGAAGGTTCACCGGGCTTTGCCCCTTTCCAGAGAGCAAAATCCATGGGATTGTGTTTGCGGTCATCGACTTCAATGCGGGCACCGGCCATCATATCGTCCAGGCTGCGGCCGCTCAGCTTGCCGTAATCGGCGAATTTTTCCACACTGTAATAGACGTCGTGATCGATGACATAGGCATAGCCCTTGTCAATCAGGGTCTGTACCATATGGATGATTTCCGGCATGTGTTCCGATACGCGGGGATATTTATCAGCCCGGCGGATATGGAGGGCATCCATGACTTCAAAATAGGATGCAATATAGCGGTTGGCAATGGTATCCCACGTAACGCCTTCGCCATTGGCAGTATTGATAATTTTATCATCTACGTCAGTGAAATTCTGAATGTGCGTAACTTCATATCCCAAATGTTCCAGATACCGCTTAATGACGTCCCAGGTCACAAAAGGGCGGGCATTGCCCATGTGGGAATGGTTATACGGCGTAATGCCGCAGACGTACATCTTGACCTGACCAGGCGTAACCGGTACGAAGGTCTCTTTTTTGCGGCTCATCGTATTATAGACTTTTAATTCTCTCATTACAGTTCCTCCTCATCATACAGACAAAAGGGCCACCATCCCCTATACAGAGACGGTGGCCCGTGGTTCCACTCTGTTTTTATGGCATTGCCATAATCTCAAGGCGCATAACGGGCGCTTCCGGACCAGATTACTTGTTTCACCTGGCCTGCTCACAAAGGCAACGCTGCAGATTTTTCCGGCTGAACAGGCTCTCAGCTGCTGCCTGTCCTCTCTGTCGCACTTCCATCAGCAGCACATTTTGGTCATTGCATTTCCATGTATGCTGTCAATTGTCATTCATGAATATGTTATATATTAGCGAATAATTCTTATTCTGTCAAGGTCTGTTATGCCTCTAATACACTGCAATACGCCAGATATAATAATGTTTTAATTATAACGGCATATATTCCGCTCCGTTTCGTCGTGACGCTTTACGCGCTGGACTTCGTTCCTATTACAAAAAACGTGACAACTATACTAATTGATGTTTTTTCCCTAAGGTAATGATATCCTGCTCTGTCAACTTCGTGCAGGCTGCAATCAGGCTCACTGGCAGTCCATGACGCAGCATTTCCAATGCGTTTGCACTCTTTTCTTCAGCCCTTCCCTCTGCTTTTCCTTCTGCCTTTCCTTCTGCCTTTCCCGCTTCCCATCCTTCTGCTCGATTCACCCGGGCAATTCGTTCAAATTCCTGTTTTAGTGTCATATATTCTCGCCTCGTTTCGTCGTGCCGCTTTACGCGCTGGACTTCTGCATCAACGCTCTGCATGAATGCCCCTTCGGCGGCTTTCCCGTCAATATACTGTAAAAATGCGGCTATATCCGGATCAATGCCTTCTGTCCGGCCCTTGCTGTTCAGAAAGACCTTCGTCGTCTCATCTCCCAGAGCGATAGTCCCGTCTTCTTCACACTGATTGCAGAATGTGTACTTCGGCAACCCCTTGCCAAAGAGATCAAAGGTACAGATAAAGATAATATACGTCGGATTCAGGTCTTCGTACAAGCCGCCTTTTTCCAGTACTTCCATGTCAATCATGCCCTGATAGTACCGGCTCCGCTTGGCCAGTTCGCCGTCCTTTCCGGCACTGACCTGCATTTCAATGTCAAAGACGCGTCCCGTATCGTCCTGTACATACACGTCCAGGCGCACGCTCTTGCTGTCCAGACGAATATCTATCGTCTTTTCTGACTCCGGATAGGTAATCTTTTCAATGGTAATGTTCAGTATCTTCTCGATTAAATGCTTGCAGATCCGCGGATTCTGCATGACCTTCTGAAACAGGAAATTATCCTGCAGCGTCAGTTCTTCCCACTCTTTATATCGTACCACCAGGTCACCTCTTCTCTTGATAACAGCCACCTGCATTTCAATATTGAAGACACGGCCAGTGTCATCCTGGACATATATGTCCAGGCGAACACTATCCAGCACCGAGCTATGCTCGGTGTAAGCGATTCACACATGTTTGCGCGTCGCTTTACAGCTCCTTCAAACATGGTTCTCTGCTTATATTATACCATGGCGCTTGAGCCGTAGGAAAGAACCTTGCACAGATGAGATAATCAATACATGATAGAACGGTTTCCAGGCCTATCTGCATTGTATCACGAAAGGCTCTTTCTTTTACTTTAAGATAGATTCTGCCGATCTCCAGTTAAATTTAGAGGCCTGTCATCGCCTATGCGTCGCAAAAATGCACCAAGCCCCGCTTGTAACGGGGCTTAGTGCATTTCAGTTTTTTCGAGATATATTCCTAAAGGCCTGACAGGTCTGTTATGCCTGCAGCAGACCGCTGGCCTGCAGGCGGGATACGACTTTGTCCCGGCCCATGAGGGCGACGATGACGTTCAGGTCCGGGCCGTGCATGACGCCGGTCAGGGCAACGCGGATCGGCATGTAAACGAATTTACCTTTTACTTTCAGGCCTTTCTGGATTTTCTTGAACAGGGGCTGTACCGTATCGGCTGTTACGTCGTCGAGAGCCTGCAGTTCCTGACAGAACATGGTCAGTACAGCCGGTGCCGTTTCTTCTTTCAGGACGGCTGCCGTTTCTTCATTTTCCGGTGCATAGTCGTCAGTAAAGAACAGCTTGACTGCATCCGTAATCTGGGCGCCGTACTGTACATGTTCCCGCATGGCCCAAACCATGTCTTTGAGCCACTGCTTCTTCGTTTCGTCCAGCTCTTCCGGCGCATAGCCGGCTTTCTGCAGGTGCGGCAGGCAGAGAGCAAAGAGCTGATCGGCATCGAGCTGCTTCATATAGTGGAAGTTGATCCAGTTCAGCTTTTCAATGTCGAAAACAGCGGGATTCTTGGCAACCCGGTCGAGGGAGAACTGCTGAATCAGTTCGTCCCGCGTGAAAATTTCCTGATCCCCTTCGGGAGTCCAGCCCAGGAGGGCCAGGAAGTTGACCAGCGCATCAGGCAGGTAGCCCAGATCGCGGTACTGCTGTACCGACGTGGCACCGTGGCGTTTGCTCATCTTTTTCTTGTCGGCCCCCAGAATCAGCGATACGTGGGCAAATTTCGGCACGTCAAAGCCCAGGGCATGGTACAGGACGATCTGCCGCGGCGTGTTGGACAGGTGTTCTTCAGCCCGGATGACATGGGTAATATGCATGAGCGCATCGTCGATGACGACGCAGTAGTTATATACGGGAATGCCGTCGGATTTGACGATGACAAAATCGCCGACTTTATTGGAATCAAAGGTGACGTGGCCGCGGACGAGATCGTCGATTTCAATGGTTTCGTCTTTCGGCGTCGCAATGCGGATGACGTAAGGCCGTCCTTCTTTGAGATACTGTTCCACCGTTTCCTTGGGAAGGTTCCGGCACTTGCCGCTGTATACGGGTGTTTCGCCTTTCTGCATCTGCGCTTCTTTTTCTGCTTCCAGTTCTTCCGGTGTACAGAAGCAGTAGTACGCTTTGCCTTCGGCCAGCAGTTTTTCCGTATATTTCCGGTAAATTTCCAGGCGTTCCGTCTGGCGGTACGGGCCATCATTGCCGCCGACATCGATGCCTTCATCCCACGTAATGCCCAGCCACTTCAGGGCTTCCTTGATGTTTTCTTCCGATTCGGCTGTCGACCGTTTGCGGTCTGTATCTTCAATGCGGACGATAAATTTGCCGCCTGTGTGTTTGGCTTCCAGGTAATTGAACAGTGCCGAGCGGGCGCCGCCAATGTGAAAGGGGCCCGTAGGACTGGGTGCAAAACGAACGCGAACTTCTTGTGACATAAAAAATTTCCTCCCCAACGATAGTAATGTAAACGTTAACAGGTACGAACCATAGCGACTGCCTGGGCAGCCATGCCCTCTTCGCGGCCCACAAATCCGAGGCCTTCTGTCGTCGTCGCTTTGACGGCCACAGCCTCTGCAGGAATCTGCAGGGCCTGGGCAATATGTTCTGTCATTTGCGGCACATAGGGCTTTATTTTGGGCCGCTGTGCCAGCAGCGTAACATCGATGTTTACCGGAGTCCAGCCGTGCTCAGTCAGCAGAGTGCCTACCTTGCGGAGAAGGTCGATGCTGGACGCTCCTTCATAGGCCGGATCGGTATCTGGAAAGTAGGTGCCAATATCATGGAGTCCGGCTGCGCCGAGAAGGGCATCCATGACGGCATGGACGAGGACGTCTGCATCAGAATGGCCGTCCAGTCCCCGGTCAAAGGGAATGGTAACGCCGCCCAGAATCAGGGGCCTTCCCGTCACCAAGCGGTGGACGTCATAGCCCATGCCGGCCCGCTGGACGGAGGGGCTGCTCATATACAGTTCCAATATGGGTATATCCTCCCTTGTCGTAACTTTACGGTTCCGTTCGCTGCCTTCCAGCAGGACCACCGGCGTTCCCAGGGCTTCCACCAGGGACGCGTCATCTGTGCCGTTTATTCCGCAGTCTCTGGCCCGTTCGTGAGCCGTTACGAGAAGACTCCGCCGGAAGAGCTGCGGCGTCTGGACGGCGACGAGACGGCTTCGGTCCAACGTATGCAGCACGGTGCCGGCAGCTGCTTCATCCTCCCGGATTTTCACCGTGTCTTTCAGCGGCACGGCGTAGATGGCAGCATCGGCCGTCTTCATGGCGGCAATGCCCTGTTCATACCATTCCGGCCCGGCATAGGGACGGGCTCCGTCCTGAACGATGACGATATCGGCATCGTCCCGCAGGGCCTGCAGTCCTGCATAGACCGAATCGGTGCGCGTGGCGCCGCCCAGGACGAATTTCACCGGTATGTCCCCGCCCAGGGAAGCTGTCAGCTTTTCCACGTCGTGCCGGTCCTGCCGGGAATGGACGACAATGAGTTCCTGCACCGACGGCGCCGCCAGGACATGGCGCAGCGTATGCGCCAGCACAGGCTCGCCGCAGAGAGGATAAAACAGCTTATTTCGTTCATATCCAAATCGCTGCCCTGAACCTGCGGCTACTACGATGACCGATACTACCAACCCATTCACCTACTCCTCTGCAATTTTTACAAAAATCATGCGCCCTGCTGACGTCTGCAGAACAGACGTGACCGTTACGGGCATGGTCTTGCCAATATACTTGTGGCCGTTTTCGACGACGATCATCGTGCCGTCGTCCAGGTAGGCAACGCCCTGATTTTCTTCTTTCCCGGCCTTGACGATGAGAACTTCCATCTGTTCACCGGGAATGCGGGCCGGCTTCAGCGCATTGGCCAGGTCGTTAATATTCAGTACGACCACGCCCTGCAGGGCCGCCACTTTGTTGAGATTATAGTCATTCGTGACGACTTTGGCCCGAATCTGGCGTCCCAGCCGGACGAGCTTGGAATCGACGCCCTGGACGTCATCAAAATCGTCATTAATAATGCGGACTTCGACGTAGTTATCTTCCTGCATCTGTTTCAGAATATCCAGGCCCCGCCGGCCTTTATTCCGCTTCAGCAAATCGGACGAATCGGCAATGAGCTGCAGTTCTTCCAGGACGAAGACAGGCACCAGCAGAGGGCCTTCCAGGAACCCGGTGCTGCAGATTTCGGCAATGCGCCCGTCAATGATGGCACTCGTATCGAGGAGCTTGCCGGAAAAAGCGCCGTCCTGCCGCCTGGAAACAGCCGGCAGGTCCTTATTTTGCTTTCCCAGGCGAAAGGCCCCGACGAAACCGAGAATATCATTGCGCTTGCGAATGGCAATGCTCATGCCGGCATAGCCGAAGACGATGCTGAACACAATCGGACCATAGGCGCCAATAATAGGCAGTCGGGCAAACGCTAATCCAATTAAATTAGCAATAATAAGTCCAAAAAGCAATCCTAGCGTCCCAACGATTAGGTCCTGGCTTTCAAAATCACTCAGTCCCGATTCAATACGGTCAATCGCCTTCCATATTAAATGCAGAATAAACGGCGAAATAAGGTAGCCAATGAGCACGCCTACGACGACGCCGATAATATAGGCGACGACAGCCAGCAAGGTCGTGCCGAAGAAACTGCCGTGAAAAATTTCACCTTCAATATGGGCACTGAAGTACGGCGTGGCAATAAGCTGGTCTGCCAGCATAACAAAAATGACTGCCATAATCAGCATGATAACGCCTTTCATAATGTTGTCCGTTACGGTGCCGCCATTAAACTTTTTAGGCCGTTTGCCGCCGTTCTTTCCCGCCTTTTCTGACACATCTATTGTGTCCATCATTCATACACCTCCTTTATGATATTGTATCTATCATAACTATATAACTATAGCACATTTTCCGGAAATACACCACCAAAATGCACCGGTTTTATGCAATTTTTACAAGGCCGGAAAGGCAGATGCAATCGCTTCCTGCACGGTAGCCACCGGAATGAGCCGGCATCCGGGAAAGTCGTCGCCAGGTACGTCATCCTGATTGCCCTTGGGAAAGATAAAGGTTTTAAATCCCATTTTTGCCGCTTCCTTAATGCGGCGCCGCACGTGGGGCACGCGGCGGATGTCGCCTGTAAGGCCCACTTCGCCCATGACGACAGTGGTGCTGTCCATGGCCATGTCGCGGAAACTGGAAATGACGGCCAGCACGACAGGCAGATCGGCTGCCGTTTCGGTCAGCTTCAGGCCGCCGACGACGTTGATATACACATCCTGAGTCCCCAGGTTCAGGCCGACCCGTTTTTCCAGGACAGCCAGCAAAATCAAAAGGCGGTTGTAATCCATTCCCGACGCTGTCCGCCGGGGCACGGCAAAGACGGAATGGGCTGTAAGAGCCTGAATTTCTCCCAGAAGGGGGCGCATGCCGTCCATTACTGCCGCTACGACCGAGCCGGCCTGGGCCGCCGTCCGTTCCGACAGCAGGAGCTGGGACGGATTGGTCAGTTCTGCCAGTCCCTGTTCATCCATGGTAAACAGTCCCGTTTCATTGGTCGAGCCAAAGCGGTTCTTAATGCTCCGCAGCACGCGGAACTGATAGTTTCGCTCCCCTTCAAAATACAGAACTACGTCTACCATATGTTCCATCATGCGCGGCCCGGCAATGGTCCCTTCTTTGGTAACGTGACCGATGACAAATACAGGGATGCCTTCGGTCTTGGCAAAGGTCATGAGGCGGCTCGTCCCTTCCCGTATCTGGGCCACACTGCCTGGCGTGCCGTCTGTGTCGCCGCTGTACATGGTCTGAATGGAATCGACAATGACCAGGGACGGACGGCGGCGGTGCCCTTCCTGCAGAATGGCATCGAGAGACGTATCGGCCTGAACGACGAGATTGGCTGCATCAATGCCCAGGCGCTGAGCCCGCATCTTGATCTGCCCTGCCGATTCTTCGCCGGAGCCGTACAGCACCGATCCGGCACGGCGGCAGACCGCAGCCGCTACCTGCAGGACCAGGGTCGACTTGCCAATACCGGGATCACCGCTGAGCAGCATCAGCGCTCCCGGCACAATGCCGCCGCCCAGAACGCGGTCCAGCTCGCCAATGCCCGTGGCAATGCGCTCCATCTGTTCCATGGCAATATCTGAAAGAGAGGCGGCCTTCGTGCTTTCGCCGCTGCGCTGAAAGGACCCGGCGGCCTTAGCTGCCGGCGGCTGCACTGTTTCTTCTTCCATCGTATTCCATTCGCCGCACTGGGGACACCGGCCCAGCCAGCGGCTGGACACACTGCCGCAGCTGCGGCACACATAGCGTGTCTTTGCTTTTGCCATACGCTCGCCTATCCTTTCAGCAGAGCCAGAAATTTTTCAGGCTTCGGCAGTTCAGCCAGGAGCAGCCAGGGTTTGCAGTCGGCCAGCTGTGCCTGCGAATAATGACCGGTTGCAACCGATACGGTCTTGGCGCCAATGGCCTTGCCGCACTGAATATCGTAGGGCGTATCGCCAATGACGTAGACCTCTTCTACTGCATCGCCCCAGGCCTTATCGGCAATAGCCCGGGCATGACGGGCCAGGTCGTCGCGGTAATAGAAATTACAGGCAAATCCGGAGTGTTCGAAATCAAAATACTGGGACAAGCCGAAAAAATCCAGTTTCATCCGGGCGCCATACACGCTGTTCCCGGTCAGCAGCAGCTGCTTATATTCCGGCTGATGATCAAAAAATTCCAGCACATCCCGGACCGGCGCAAAGACGACGCTTTCATCTTTCTTGATTTTCAGCCATTTCAGCAGCCCCTTTTCATAGCCCCGGCAAAAGGCATTGACTTCTTCATCTGTCGGCATGACGCCGTTTGCCTTGTACAGCAGCTGCTGACAAATATAATTATCTGTCCGGCCGCCGGCAGCAATTCTGGGGACCGGCACATCGGCACCCTTCAGCGTATGAAAAACTTCTTCAATGGCATGCAGGCCGGCCCGGCCCGTATTCAGCAAGGTACCGTCTATATCCCAGTATAATAGTTTCATCCTGTTTCACCTCATTAAAAAAAGTAGCCAGCCGCCGGCCGCCAGCCGCCAGTAATTGGAAAAAACGCTTTCTAACTACTAACGTACTGGCAGCCGGCAGGCTAACTACTATGCGTACCGTATCGGTATGATATTGCCTTATTTGGACACGATTTCCTTCGTATCGCGGGCAATCATGATTTCTTCATTTGTCGGAATAACATACATCTTGACTGTCGAGTCATCCGTGCTGATGAGCGTATCCTTGCCGCGGACGTTGTTCCGTTCTGCGTCGAGTTTGGCACCCAGGTATTCCAGGCCTTCGCAGATAGCTGCGCGGTCATCAATACCGTTTTCACCAACGCCGGCCGTAAAGGTAATGACGTCTACGCCGCCCATGGCAGCAGCCAGAGCGCCGATGAACTTGCGGACCTGATAATGGAACATGTCCAGAGCGAGCTGAGCCCGTTCGTTGCCTTTTTTAGCAGCGTCGCCAAGGTCGCGGAAGTCGCTGGATACGCCGGAAATGCCGAGAACGCCGGACTTCTTGTTCATGAGTGTATCCATTTCTTTCGTCGAAAGGTTATGTTTGTCCATAACGCTCAGGACGATAGCCGGGTCAATATCGCCGCAGCGCGTGCCCATCAGTACGCCAGCCAGCGGTGTAAAGCCCATGGTCGTGTCTACGCATTTGCCGTATTTAATGGCAGCCAGGGAAGAGCCGTTGCCCAGATGGCAGTTGATAATACGCAGTTTTTCAACGGGAACGCCCATGACTTTGGCAACCTGACCGGCTACATAGCGGTGGCTTGTGCCGTGGAAGCCGTAACGGCGGATGCCGTCTTCTTTGTACAGTTCATACGGAAGGCCATACATGAAAGCTTTCGGCGGCATGGTCTGATGGAATGCCGTATCGAATACGCCTACCTGAGGAACATTGGGCATAATAGCCTTGCAGGCATTGATGCCGATAATGTTGGGCGGATTGTGGAGCGGAGCGTAAGCCGAGCATTTTTCCAGGGCTTTCATGACTTCGTCCGTAATCAGCGTGGAGCTGGCAAAGGCTTCGCCGCCGTGAACGACGCGGTGGCCTACAGCGTCGATTTCATCCATCGATTTGATGACGCCGCATTCTTTGTCGGTCAAAATGTCCAATACGAGTTTTACAGCAACTTGGTGATCCGGAATAGACTGCTGAATTTCTTTTTTCTGGCCATTCCATTTATGAGTCAGCTGCGAATCGGGAAGACCGATTTTTTCCACTAACCCCTTTGCCATGACTTCTTCGTTGTCCATGTTTACCAGCTGGTATTTCAAGGACGAGCTTCCGCAGTTTACAACCAATACGATCATGCAATTTACCCTCTTTCGTTTTCTCAAAATTATTGTATCTGGCCAAAGATATAGTCTGTCACTTCTTGCCCCATGGCGTCGCCCTGGCGGTACATATACATGACATGCCAGATCTGGCCTTTATCTTCAAAGAAGATGCTGCGCACGACGAGGTCAGAAATTTCTCCATTCAGCGGTTCTTTGTACGTATACTCGCCGATAACGGCCTGTCGGCCGCTGACTGTCGCCGGAGCAATCTTCGTTTGCAGATCTGAAATATCCGGTGTCTGTTCCAGCATGGTCACATTCTGCTCAGCCGCATGCTGTGCCGTCATCCCGCCGGCTGGTTCCGAAACGGCAATGACATTCAGGTGCTTGTCGTTGTTGACATACATCATGGCATCGCTTCCCTGGCGCTTGACATGAGCCAGGTCAAACGGCGTCATCAGATAAATTTCTGAGTCTCCTTCTTTCAGCTGGGCATAGCCGAAGCTGTATTCTTCCATCATCGTCAGACTGCCGCAGCCGGCCAGCAATACCGTCCCGGCTGCCATAACCGCTGCCGCTGTGGATTTCCATCGTTTCATATGTGCTCACCTATCATACTTTCTACAGACTATGACCATTATAGCATATTCCTCTTTTCAGCAAAAGGGAAAACACTGGATAAACGCAAATAATATAGTGTAGAATACATAGTATATATCATTAGCCGGAGGAATGTCCATGAACCATATTGCCATTACAGCGGAATACAATCCCTTCCATACAGGTCATCTGCAGATGCTCCGGGAACTGCGCCGCCAGGCCGGAGCCGATGCGGTCCTGACCATCATCATGAGCGGGTCCTTTGTCCAGCGCGGCGAGCCGGCGCTGTTCAACAAATGGAGCCGTGCCGCCTGGGCCGTACAGTGCGGCGCAGACTGCGTCGTCGAACTGCCGTCCCTGTATGCCCTGTCCAGTGCCGAAGGTTTTGCCTATGGCGCCGTCTCGCTGGCCAGCCAGCTGGGCTGCACGGCCCTTTCGTGCGGTGTCGAAGAAGGGTCTGCCGGGGATATTCGCCTCCTGGCACAGATGGCCCTGGAAGCAGGCAGTCATCCCGTAGCCGCGTCCGGGCAGTCTTACGGCGACTGCCTCAGCGACCGCATCAGTCAGATGGCGCCGCCGGAGCTGGCAGCCCTCCTGCGCCGACCCAATACGCTTCTGGCCGTAGAATACGCCAAGGCCATGCTGCGCCGGGCACCGGAGATGGACTTTCTCCCCATCCGCCGTCACGGCCGCCACGATGCGCCGGGAACGACAGGCGCCTTTGCCAGCGCGTCCGCTATTCGCCAGGCCATTGCCGCCGGACAGGCAGATACTGTCGAAGCCTATCTGCCCGGGCCCGTACGAGAAGCGGTCCGGCAGCGCCTGCAGCAGGGGCAGTATACCGATTACAGCCGGTACGGCGATTTCGTCCTCTGTCAGGGCCGCCTGCACACACTGGAAACGCTGCAGGCGACGGCGGCCTTTTCAGAAGGGCTGGAACACCGCTGGAACCGCATCGTGCCGGAAGCCCTGTCCTGGCCGGACGCGCTGCACCAGCTCAAGACACGGCGCTACTCTTACAGCCGCCTGTGCCGCATGGGCGCCTATACGGTCCTGTCCGTTTCCCAGGCGCATATGGACCAGGCCTATACCCAGGACGTCCCTTATGCCCGCCTCCTTGCCGCATCACCCCGCGGAACAGCGCAGCTCCGGGCCTGCCGCGGCACCGTGCCCATTATCTCCCGCATAAGCCAGGCCCGCACTCTGACCGACTGGGGCCGGTGCCTGCTTGCCTACGACCTGCGCAGTACGGACATACAGCACCTCTGCTTTCATGACGCCGGCGCCCGCCTGGGCCGTCAGGATTATTACCGTACGCCCTATATACAGAAAGACCCGTCGCCGGTGTAAGCTCCTGCTGGCCAAAACAGCATCACTCTATGGTATATTCGCATATGACTCAGCTTTTTCCTGCATATTTATTCTTGTATCTCGCTGCGAAGTCTGCTATGATATATTAGCTATTATTCTTTTATAAAGGAGAGTTTCTATGGTTTTGGTACAGTTAAACATCTATCAGACACTGGCCGCAGCTATCGCCGTCTACTATATCGGCGTATTTCTGCGCATGAAAATCGGCTTTCTGCGCAGATACTGCATTCCTGCTCCCGTTGTCGGCGGTATTTTATTCGCTCTCATGAACTGCATCTTATTCACCAACGGCATCTGGACGTATGAACAGGACACGATTATGCAGAACATCTGCATGATGCTGTTTTTCACCAGCGTCGGCTACACGGCCAGCCTGAGCCTCATCAAACGGGGCGGCATCCTCGTATTTAAAATGGCCATCGTTACGACGATCCTCATTATCTGTCAGGACATTATCGGCATCAGCCTGACCCAGTTCTTCCATATCAATCCTCTCATGGGGCTGGCAACAGGCTCCATTCCCATGGTCGGCGGCCATGGTACGGCAGCGGCCTTCGGTCCCCTGCTGGAAACGGAAATGGGCCTGGCCAACGGCACGACCATTGCCGTCGCTGCCGCTACCTTCGGCCTCGTCGCCGGCGGTCTCATTGGCGGCCCTGTAGGGGAACGGCTCGTGCAGAAGTTTAACCTTCACAGCAGTGCCGAAGCAGAACGGCTCGATCCGGAAGCGACGCAGGCGGAAATTGAAAAATTTGAAGCCGTCATTGCCAACAAGGCCAAAGCCATTCAGGAAGAACAGCGTATTGGCCAGACCATCAATAACTACCGCTTCATGAACGGCATGGCCCACCTCTTTCTGGCCATGGGCCTGGGCACCCTGGTCAGTTCCTTCTTTGTCAGCATAGGACTGGTCTTTCCGGCCTATATCGGCTCCATGCTCGTCGCCGCCCTGATCCGCAACATTGCCGACTTTACGCATATTTACAAAGTCTATCAGCGTGAAAGCGAAGTACTGGGCAACCTGGGCCTGACCGTCTTTCTGACCTGCGTCCTCATGAGCCTGAAGCTCTGGCAGCTCAGCGACCTGGCCGTTCCCATGCTCGTGCTCCTCCTCTCGCAGGCCGTCTTCATGGCCCTTTTCGCCTACTTCGTCGTCTTCCGCGTCATGGGCAGGAATTACGAAGCTGCCGTCATGACGTCAGGGTGCTGCGGCTTCGGCCTTGGCGCTACGCCCAATGCCATTGCCAACATGACGGCCATGACCGAATTATTCGGTCCTGCACCGACGGCCTTCTTCGTCATTCCCCTCATTGGCTCCCTCATTATCGACCCGGTCAATGCGTCGATTGTAACCATATTCCTGAATTTCCTGAAATAACCTATCCTGTATATTCTCTGCCTGGCAGTACGCACAAAGGGGCTGTACGAAAGGTTCCATTCCTGGTTCCTTTCGTACAGCCCCTTTTGTCGTTTCTGCGCAGCAATCCGGCGCTTTCTCTATTTCGTCAGTTCCTCCGTAATCTTGAAGACCGGATTGTCAATGAGCCGGTCTGCTTCATCAATATAGCGGCGGACAATGGTCTGCGATTTATGGCGGGTCTGCTTCATAATCTGCCGTTCTTCCACGTGATGCTGTGCCGCTGACGTGGCAAAGCCGTGGCGCAGACTGTGGGCCCCGTAATCGGCCGGGTCCATGCCCACAAGGGCGACGTATTTTTTGACGATGTCCGCAATGGTTTTGTCAGAAATCCTGTTTTTCCGCAGTCCATGGCTTCTGGTAAACCCGCGGAACAGCGGCCCTGACGCAATGCCGCTGGCTTTCAGCCAGTTCTGCACGGCCTGGACGGCACAGACTTCTTTTTCCTTCACGACGGGAATGCCGATGACCTGGCCGCGGTCATACTGGTCCGTTTTGGATTTGCGCAGCGTAATCAGCATGCCCAGGCGGGTAAACTGAATATCTTCGACGTCCAGATTGGCAATTTCCGAGCGGCGCATGGCTCCGTAAAAGCCCAGGAGCAGAATGGCCTTATCCCGATACTGCTGCAGCTCCGTTCCTTCCAGATAGGTCAGCATTTCCCGGATATCGTCAAACAAAATCGGCAGTTTGCCGTGCTGCATGGTCCCTTTCATGCGCTTAATGCCGCGGAGGGCATTTTTTACAATCGGATAGCGACAGGGATTTTCCGTCAGGCCGGCGGCGTCAAAGTTTTCCGTCAGGGCGCTGATGCGGCGGGCCACCGTGTTGGCCCTGGCATTATCGGCCAGATCATTGATGTAGTTGACAATCGTCTCCGGCAGCGGCGGAAAGGATTCTACCTTATGATAGTCACACCAGGCACAGAAATCATTCCAGTCCGACCGATAGGCATCAATCGTATTGTCTGCCTTGGACACGTACAGACTTTCCCTGGCCTTATCGGTCAGTTTGCTGTTAGCCGCTACGATTTCCGTACGGCCAATGAAAAAATTAGGTGCTTCTTTCACCGTTTCTTCCCTCCCTGTGAAACCGGTTTCTCCCCGGACGGATAACAAAAAACCGCACTATCAAGCCAATTTCTTGGTTCAACAGTACGGTTTTATCTCTGGCGGAGCGGGTGGGATTCGAACCCACGAGACCTTACGGCCTAACTGATTTCGAGTCAGCCCCGTTATGACCACTTCGATACCGCTCCATAGAATGCTTTATTATAATATCATGCATTCTATGGTTCGTCAATTGTTTTCACAACATTTTATGAATTTTCATAGACCCGAACGCGCAGGTTCAGTCCTTTTTCCTCACAGATAGCCCGACACTTGCGAATTTCTTCGCTGTCTTCTACATGGTCGACGACGGTAAGGACGACATTGGGAACATATTTCTTGCAGTGCTGCGCAAAGTTCAGCATGGCATCATACGAAGGAAGGCCAAACTGGCTGCGTGTCAGTTCCAGATACCGTTCCTTATTGGATGCATTCATGCTGATGGAAATGGTATCCAAAATGCCGCCGCCAAATTCAGGGGCCGTATCGCGGCCATATGCCAGGTCAGACAGGCCGTTGGTATTGATGCGCGTCAGCACATCAGGATGGGTTTCTTTGACGTACCGCATCAGTCCCGTCACGTCTTCCAGCCGTTCTGTCGGTTCCCCAAAGCCGCAGAAAACGATTTCCTTTACCTTGTCCCAGGGAAGTCCGTCCAGGTTCCGTTTGATTTCTTCTACAGACGGTTCCTGTTTCAGCCACAGCGTCGAGTCTTCAGCCATATGCTTCATACTGCGCAGACAGAAGGTACAGGCACAGGTACAGCGGTTCGTCACATTGACATAGACCGAGCGCTTTCCTTCGGGATTGCGGCGCAGGCTTTCTTCCACAGGCAAATAGACGCCGCCTTTTTCACAGGTATATACGATCATGAATCCATCCTCCTCACGATAATTCCGTCAAAACTTCTTCAAAAGCCAGGCCGCAGTTCGTCGGCAGCTGCAGCTCTTCTGTATACGTCATGGCCTTGCTGATAAAGGCAGCCGCTTCGCGGACGGCATAGGAAAGGCTCCGTCCCTGCACGAGCAGTCCGCCTACAACAGCGGCAAAGACATCGCCTGTGCCGGAACGGTCAGAGCCGACTTTCCGGGCGGTCTGCAGCTCTGAAGCATCGCCTCGTTCATAAATATAATTGCCAATATCGCTGCCAATATGAATCCCTGTCAGGACGATCTGCGACGGCCCTTTGGCCGACAGGGCTTCGGCCATGGCCTGCAGCTGCGATGTATCGACGACTCCCCCTTCGGGGTACGGTATATCGAGAAGACGGCAGGCTTCGGTCAGATTGGGCGTAAGCACATCGGCACGGGCCAGAAGGCGCCGCATATCCCGGCACAGCTCTTCCGTATACGAGGGATAGAGCCGGCCATTATCGCCCATGACCGGATCGACAATGACTTTCGTATGATCTGTCTTGAAATCGCCGATAAAATCGAGGACAATGTCGATCTGTCCGGCCGATCCCAGGAAGCCCGTCATAATGCCGTCAAATTCCAGCTTGTTGTCTTTCCAGCTCTGAATATAGGGCTTCATGCGGTCTGTATAATCATCAATATAGTATGTCGGAAATCCCGTATGAACCGATAATATAGCAGTCGGCAATACGCAGGCCTGCACTTTTAACGCCGAAATAATCGGCAGCTCTACAGCAATGGAACAGCGCCCATATCCGGTAATATCGTTAACAAGTGCCATTTTCTTCTGGTACTTCATGCCATTACACTCCTATTCCTCAGTATCAGACTGCCCGGCTTTCCGGTACTTTGCGCAGGGCAGCGCCGGCAGCCAGGGCTACAGCCATATTGACCAGGCCTTCGCCAATCAGTCCGGGAACCATCGTAAGACCCGCAGCCAGACTGCCGTACAGGATGGCGCCGGAAGCAGTATAGCCAATGACCATCCAGATCGAGGACAGAGCAAAGGCAGCTACGGTGCGGACAGAGAAAAATACGGTCTTCGATGCACCGGGACGGATGACCCAGAACACGGCTTCTACCATGATCCATTTAATAATGAGGGTCGGAATAATCCAGATAGGAAATCCGCCGATCAAATCGGCAAAGGCAGAGCCTACAGAAGCGGCAAGGCCAGCCTGACGGCGGCCAATGAATAAAAACAGCAGATAAATAACGGCATCCCCCAAATGAGCATAGCCCAAGGGAATCGGAATTTTAGGCACATAGGTCATAATAAAGACAAAGGCCGCCAACACGGCTGTGATACAAATTGTTTTGGCTGAAACAGCAGGCTCTCCTTGCGATGCAGAATGTGTAGTCATTACAAAATCCCCCCAACATAGAGTATCGCGGCGGCCTATACATGAAATGCATGTGCCGGCAATAGGACCGCCGCTGTGTTCTGATTAATCTGTACCCTATTCTATTATAAAAAGTGCCGTAAGTAAATAGGACAGTTTTTATTTTTTCTGTCCCTGACGAAAGATGCGTTTCCGTTTCTTAAGAAAAAACGGCAGGAACCATAAATCTTATGTTCCAGCCGTTCCATGAGCCTTGCCGGTTCTGCTATTCTGTCCAGTCATATGTGAATCGCACCGGCCAGGGGCTGTTACGACAGCAGCCGGCCCACGAGCTTGACGCAGTCTGCAGCGTCTTTGGAGTAGCCGTCGGCGCCGATTTCATCGGCAAAGCTTGACGTTACAGCGGCGCCGCCAATGATGATCTTGCCGTCATACTGGTGCTTCGACGCTTCTTCCACGACGTCTTTCATACGCATCATCGTCGTCGTCATGAGAGCTGACAGGCCGACGACAGAAGCCCGGGCTTCCAGAGCCTTGGCAATGATCTGTCCTGCCGGCACATCTTTGCCCAGATCGATGACGCGATAGCCGTAATTTCGCAGCATAAGGCCGACGAGATTCTTGCCGATATCGTGCACGTCCCCTTCGACGGTGGCAATGACGATGGTTGCCATTTCCTTTTCATCGCCGCTGCGCTGAATGAGCGGTTCCAAATAGGCAATGGCCTGTTCCATCGTATTGGCGCTGGCAATGAGCTGGGGCAGGAAATAAACCTGCTGGTCATAGAGCTCGCCTACACGATTGATGGCAGGAATGAGCAGGCCGTCAATGACGGCTTCCGGGGCCATTCCCTGCTGGAGCTCCCCCTGAGCGCACGACACGACCCGGTCTTTTTCCCCCTGCAGCACAGCCTGGTATACGGGATTCTGATCGAGGCCATTGTCCTGTGCCGGAGAATCGGGGGCCGCAGCCGTTTGCTGGCCGGACTGAGCTGCCAGTTCTGCCTGTTCTTTGCGCTTCCGGTCTTCTTCTTTCTTGTCGAAGTACTGCATCCGTTTGATATAGGCCATGTCGCCGCCTTCTTTGTTCATGAGCATATTGGCCGCAGCGGCGGCATTCATGAGCATATCCTGCGACGGGTTGGCAATGGCCATGGTCAGGCCGCTGGCAATAGCCATGGCCAGGAAGGTCATGTTGACGTAGGCCCGGTTGGGCAGGCCAAAGGAAATGTTGGACAGGCCGCAGACCGTAGGAATATGGAGTTCTTCTTTGCAGCGCCTGAAAGTAGCCATGCAGTCCAGCGCTGCTGTAGGCGATGCGCCGACAGTGGCAACCAGGCCGTCGACGACGACATCGTCTGCCGAAAATCCCTGCGCATAGGCAGCAGCCAGGAGCTTGTCCAGAATGGCATGTTTTTCTTCCAGCGTCGCCGGAATGCCCTCATCAGACAGAGGCAGGGCAATGAACATGGCGCCGTACTTTTTGGCTACCGGCAGCAGTCTGGCCAGTTTTTCCGATTCAAAGGAAATGGAGTTAATCAGGGCCCGGCCCGGATAGATGCGCAGGGCTGCTTCGATGACGTCTGGGAAGCTGGAGTCAATGCTCAGAGGCAGTCCCGACACGCCTGTTACTTCTTCAACAGCGCGGATCATCATGTCCTTTTCGTCAATGCCGTTGGTCCCCATGTTGATATCCAGAATATGGGCGCCGTTTTTTTCCTGTTCTCTGGCCATGGCCCGGACCATATCGAGTTTCCCTTCCCGCAGTTCGGCCTGAAGCTTCTTCTTGCCTGTCGGGTTAATCCGTTCGCCAATAACCAGAAAGGGCCCGTCTACATCGATTTCCGTAACGCTCCGTTCCGAGGCAATGACCCGGCGGTGAGCCGCCTGGACCGGCTTGGGCGTCATGCCGGCTACGGCGTCATGGAGGGCCCTGATGTGTGCCGGCGTCGTGCCGCAGCAGCCGCCGACAATACGGGCACCTGCTTCAATGAGCAGCCGGCCGTCACGGCCAAATTCTTCCGGCGACGTCTTGTACACGGTTCTGCCCTTTTCCAGCTCCGGCAGGCCGGCATTGGGCTTGGCAATAATGGGAATATCGGCATAGGCATACATGGTCTTTACCGTATCTACCATGTCTTCCGGCCCGGTGGAGCAGTTCAGGCCCACAGCGTCAACGCCCAGGCTCTGGAGGACGACGACGCCTGCTTCCGGCGGCGTGCCGTACAAGGTCCGGCCATCAGCTTCAAAGGTCAGCGTCGCCATAATGGGCAGGTCGCAGGTTTCCCGGATGGCCAGCACGCAGGCCCGCGTTTCCTGGAGGCTCATCATCGTTTCGACGACGAACAGATCGACGCCGCCGGCGACGAGGGCCCGGGCCTGTTCTTTGTAGACGTCCACCAGTTCTTCAAAGGCCATATCGCCCATAGGAGAGAGCTGGCGGCCGGTCATGGTCATATCGGCTGCTACCAGGGCCTTATTTCCGGCAGCTTCCCGGGAAATAGCCACCAGATCCCGGTTCATCTCTTCCAGCTTGTCTTCCAGGCCGTATTCACTCAGTTTAATGCGGTTTCCCGTAAACGTCGGGGCATACAGAATCTGCGTCCCTGCCGCTACAAACTGCTTCTGCAGGTCAATCATGACATCACGGTGTTCCAGAATCCACTGTTCCGGGCATACGCCAATGGGCATGCCGGCCTGCTGCAGATTGGTGCCTGTTGCGCCGTCCAGCAGGACTATCCCTGTTGCCAGTAACTGGCGAAATTCATCTCGTGTCATCCCTGTGTTTCCCCCTAAAAGTTAATGTAATGTATGTATTCGTCCTGAAAAGACGGTTCGTTAGCCAGTACAATTTCCTCGGCCCTGTGCCCCAGCGCCTGCATCTCCGTCAGGGCACTGTCGCTTGTCAGCACTGCCGCCGCTCCGGCCAGGGACGTATTGCCCACAGCCGTCGTCCGGTCCGTCAGGGCTGCCGGCAGTAAGCCGATGACGGCCGCTTTTTCCGGATTCAGATAGTACCCGAAGCCGCCGGCCAGGTAGACGTGCGCAATATCTTCGTACGACGCGCCGGCTTTGGCCAGGAGCGTTTCAATACCGGCGCGGACGGCGCTTTTTGCCAGCTGAACAGCACGAATATCTTTCTGATTCAGCGTAATGCGCCGGTAATCCAGTGTCGATGCCAGCGTAAAGCCCTGATGGAAATAAGGCTCTTTCAGCTTCCCTGTCTCATCGACCAGGCCGTTCCGCACGAGCTCTGCCATGCCTTCAATGACGCCGGTACCGCAGATGCCTACGGGCACGGCGCCGTCAATAGTGCGGACTTTGGCCCGGCTCCGTTCGATCGTAACGCCGCAGATAGCGCCGGACACACTGCCTGTCCCCCACGTAAGGCTGGCCCCTTCCAGAGCCGGACCGGCAGACGTAGAGGCCACAAACAGCTGGTTGTCATTGCCGATGGCCATTTCGCCGTTTGTCCCCAAATCGACGAGGAGGCGCAGAGACGAATGGCTCGTCAGGCCGCACTGCCAGATGCCGGCCGTAATATCGCCGCCTACGTAGGTGCTGATGCCGGGAAGGAGCGTAACGGAACAGCCGGGAATAGCCCGCTTGGGGCCAAATACGTCAGCCCACGAGTAGGTTTCCCCGCCGAGAGAAACGGGATGGAAAGGCCAGGCCCCCAGTCCGCGGCAGTCCCAGCCCATGAGGAGATGGAGCATCGTCGTATTGCCGGCTACAGCGGCGCGGTCAATCCGGCCTTTGGCCTGAGGATACTCTTTCAGCAGCTGGCGGACAGCGTTGGCAATATCCCGGCGCACGCCCTGCTGCATGGCCCGGCCCTTGCCCTTGTTGGCGGCCTGAATGCGGCTGACCACATCGGCGCCGAACTGGCGCTGACTGTTGACGGCTGTCACCGTATGAACCGTTTTTCCAGCCGTCCGGTCGACAAGGGACACAGCCAGCGTCGTCGATCCCACATCGACAGCAATGCCATAGGCATGCTGGCCGTCATCGTGCAGCCCCGTATCTTCCTGTTCCTGCGGTGCTGCCCCGACAGCGGCAAAACTGCCCGTTTCGACGGCAGGGACGCGGACGGTTACGGCCTGCTTTGCCACAGCCTTGCAGGACAGACGCCAGCCAGCTGCCAGATCGGCCCTGGACAGAAGGCGCGCATCTTCTGCCGTAACCGGCAGCTCTCCTTCTACGACCTGGACACGGCATTTGCCGCACATGCCCTTGCCGCCGCACAGCAGGGGGACAGCTATCCCCTGCTGCTGCAAATAGGAACTGATCTGCACCCCTGCCGGGCAGGACACGCGCCGGTCCTCAGCCGGTGCTTCTTTGCGCAGCGTGCAGTCCGAAGCGGCGCAGCTGCTGCAGTCATGGCGCATATGAAATACACTGGCGTCAGCCGATATGTTATAGGCTGTTGCCATGGTTTTTTCCGGCTTCAGCACCATATCGTCGGTCACGGAAACGCGCAGGGTCCGCCTGCCGTCCACGGCCTGCACCGCTTCGGCCACCGCCGACAGCGGCAGCTGACTGCCTGCTTCCAGCCGTTCGGCAATGCCGATGCCCTTTTCCCGGCAAATCCCTTCCAGCTGAGACAGGACCTGCTCTTCAAAGGCCAGAAGGCAGCTGTCAGCCATGGCGTTGAACAGGAGGCCTTCCGTATAGGCTCCATCCTGGAACAGCCGGTCTTTCTGCCCATCCACGGCAGGCCCCAGGGTCAGGACAGTCCAGATCATCGTATCTGTAAAAGCCAGGGCGGCCTTGGGCTGTATGAGGCGCCGGACCTGCGGCAGAAGCTGCTGAAACAGTTTCTGTCCCTGCGCCGTATCTCCGTCCTTATATCCGGCCAGGGCAAAGGTCTGAGCCGGATCGGGCATAATGCGCTGTCCCCGTAAAATGCGAATATCCTCAGCCATGAACCTCACTCCCTTCATTCCATACGATGACCGCCATATGACGGCCTGTTTTCTGTCCCTGCCGGCTTGCCTTGCGGTAGGAGAAAAACAGATCATCTCGTGTATACGTACATAACGATGCATCTTCCACATGGTCCCGGCGAATACCGGCCTGCATCAGCAGGAAACGATTGGCCTTGGGCAGGTCAAACACATACTTTCCGGCCTTCGTCGGCCGGGCCAGTTCCTCCATTTCCACAGGGGAAAAGAGAGGCGAAAAGGCATCGATCACATCCTGTCCCACTTCAAAAGCGGCACTGCCAATAGCCGGCCCCACCGCAGCCAGCACATCAGCCGGATCGGTCCCATAGGCATCCTTCATCTGCCGGAGCACGACAGCCCCAATATTGCCGGCTGTGCCGCGCCAGCCGCCGTGCGCCACTGCTACGGCATGATGGACAGGATCACAAAACAGCAGGGGCGTGCAGTCAGCAAAATTCATGGTCAAAGGCACACCGGCTTCATCGGTCATAAGGCCGTCACAATCGGGAATAGCCCCATCCCGGACCAGGGCACCCCGTCCCCGGTCAGCCTGCCCGGCACGGACCACATGGATGCCGTGCACCTGATTACAGCAGACAATCTGCGCTGGATCGATCTTGAGAGCCGATAAAAAGCGGCGCCTGTTTTCCCGCACTGCCGCCGGGTCATCGCCGCTGGCAAAGCTCATGTTCAGCGACGAAAACACACCTGTACTGACGCCGCCTGTGCGGGTCGATACGGCAGCCGTAACGGCCGGCACAGCGTCAAATATAGAAAATGTTACCACAGAAAGAGTTTCTGTTTCTTTCAGCATGCCATCTATCTTCCTTTCTTTTACTGCATAATGTATCTGCCAGACAGAAATGGAACTTCAGGAAACAAACAACGTCTCCCCTGAGAGAACCTATTTGCCTGGTACATATCGATTTACAAAATCCCGGATTTCCAGAAGAGCGTACGCCGACTCCTTCATCTCTGGCAGAAGCAGGACAAAGTCATGGGGCATCTGGGGATACACCGTCAGCGTCACTTCGGTGCCGTCAGCTGCCGCTTTGGCCGCCAGGGCCTGGCATTCCGACAAAAACACTTCATGCCCGCCGGCCTGTATGAGCATGGGCGCCAGATCGCTCAGGTCGGCATGGACCAGAGAAAGGCGCGGGTCCCGGAGATCCATCGTCCCGGCATAGGCAGGATGCACCACTTCATCGCTCAGGGGCTTGCCAGTTCCGAGAATGAGATCCTTCCCGGCGTTTTCCGTCCTTGAAGGCGAAGCCGATTCAAAATCAGCCCACGGCGACTGGAGAATCAGCGCCCCTGGCTGGGGCAGGTGATGGTCCCGCACATATACGGCCAGGGCAATGGCCAGATTGCCGCCAGCAGAATCACCGGCTACAACAATATGCTCCGCCGCAACGCCCTGCTCCAGCAGGCCCTGATAGACCCGGACCGCATCCTCCAGAGCTGCCGGATACGTATGCTGCGGCGCCAGGCGATAGTCTGCATAATACACAGAAGCGGCCTGGATGAGCGCCCCTTGCCGCAGGCCCAGAAGGCGGTTCATATTGCTCAGGCCCAGTACATAGCCGCCGCCATGGAGCTGCAGCAGCACGCGGTCGGTCTGCTTCACTTCGGCCGTCATCTGTTCCACAGGAACCGTTCCGACCTGTCCTTTCGTCCAGGTCCATCCGTCGGGAACCATAAAAGAATGATGTTTCCGCTGGGGATCAAACAGGCGCTGCAGCTCCTGCTGCATATATGCCTGCTTTTCCTGTCCCTTCAGAGTCACAGCCTGTTCCGGCGCAGGGACCGACAGCGGCGCAGCCCACGCTGCAGCATAAACTGCGATACTCAGCACAACAGCCAGTCCAAACTGCACCAGTGCCTGCCATCTCCTTCGTTTCATCATCTGTCCTCCGTCATCGAAAAGGCTATCCTGCTCAGGAATACATAACCACCAATTATACGTATTATAGCATGAGAGAGGCATAGAAAAACAGTAGTATTCACAGGGAACCGTCATTTTTCCGCAAAGGCGGGCGGCGAAAAGGCGCCCTGTACAGTTGCCATTTTGTGCATCCTTACTTATAATGATAAGTAATCAACCAAAGGAGTGATACCAATGATCATCAAAAAGCTGCTGACCTATGAAGATATGGGCCTCATCCAGTGGGGCGTCTTAAATGAAGAAGAAACAGGCGTATACGGCGCCATTGCCCTGGAAGAAGCCTTCTTTACGCCCCTGCCGGAAACACTGCTCGAATTCATCCGCCAGGGAAATGAAGGCCTCCTGGCCCTGGGAGATGCGCTGGAACAAAACGAAAAAACAGGAGCCGTCAAAGCACAGCCCCTGGACACGATACGCATTATGGCGCCTATTCCTCACCTGGAACGCAACGTCTTCTGCGTCGGCAAAAACTATGCCGACCACATTGCCGAATTCGACAAGACAGCCATTCCCAACGTCCCCAAATTCCCCTGGATTTTTACGAAAGCCACGACAGCCGTCATCGGCCCGGAAGACAAAATCGACTCGCACCCAGGCGTAACCAGTGCCATTGATTACGAAGGGGAACTGGCCGTCATCATCGGCAAAGAAGGATCGGATATTCCCATTGGCGAGGCCATGGATCACGTATACGGCTTTACCATTCTCAACGACGTTACAGCCCGGGATCTGCAGGCCAACCACGTCCAGTGGTTCCACGGCAAAAGCCTGGACACCTTCTGCCCCATGGGGCCGTTCCTGCTGCTCCGCGATGCCGCTCCCGACACCTTTGACGTCGTCACCAAAGTAAACGGCGAAGTACGGCAGGACGCATCGACAAACGAATTTATCTTCACCATTCCCCAGCTGATTCAGACCATCTCCCAGGGTACGACCCTCCTGCCTGGCGACGTCATCGCAACAGGCACGCCGTCCGGCGTCGGCGTCGGCTTCAACCCGCCGAAATACATCCACAAGGGAGACACTGTAGAAATTTCCATCTCCTCCATCGGCACCCTGACCAATACGGTAAAATAGATACGGGAACCTGCACCTTGTAAGCAATAAAGGTGCTGTAACAAAATGAGTTTTTTCTCCCATTTTGTTACAGCCCTTCTTTGTAATGGATGAAAGCTATTCAGAACGGTAACTACCAGTATATATCATAACAGACAAGTAGGTTTCATTACCAATGAGTTCCAGTCAACTGAAATTTCCACAACAACTTGACACTGTCCAAACTCCCTAATCATGTTGACGTTCTGCAGATGTTCCCATATACTGATGGCAGAAGAATCTGTATCAGGTAATGGCTGGTTAGACCCTTCCTGCGAGAAGAATTTCCAGAGAGATTACTGCCTGATGCAGGTTCTTTTTCTATACCTGAATCGCCTCCACACAAAAGTAAAGTAAAAGTATCACCAAGGTACACCGCATCAATAATTTCAAGTCATGCACCCACACGGGGTGTAACATATGGGCTATATAATGGTAACGCCAATCATTGGGATTTCAATCCTCGCACCCGCACGGGGGGCGACAGGGATTGACAAGCAGGGCTTCCCGGACGTAATCATTTCAATCCACGCACCCGCACGGGGTGCGACTAATCTTCACCTACTTTTACAGCTACCAGCGTTATTTCAATCCACGCACCCGCACGGGGTGCGACTAGAAACTTTGTTCGCCTGAGTATGGTTCAATATATTTCAATCCACGCACCCGCACGGGGTGCGACGTAATGCAGTATATCATGCAGGAAATCCTGCACATATTTCAATCCACGTACCCGCACGGGGTGCGACAGCATTATATTGTCAATCAGTTCAACATCTAAAAATTTCAATCCACGCACCCGCACGGGGTGCGACTTTCCCGGCTATGGGCTATTGAGCGGGTTGGCACAATTTCAATCCACGCACCCGCACGGGGTGCGACGTAGGCGACAACCTGGAGGCACAGATGCAGGATCCATTTCAATCCACGCACCCGCACGGGGTGCGACGTTGATTGTGTTATTCCTGGCACACCGATCAACAAATTTCAATCCACGCACCCGCACGGGGTGCGACACGAATTGATGGACAGCATTGTCAATCATACACAATTTCAATCCACGCACCCGCACGGGGTGCGACCAGGACGCCGCCGCCGCCAAAACGTACTATGACATATTTCAATCCACGCACCCGCACGGGGTGCGACACTGCTGAACCTGCCGAAATCGGCGGTTATTTGGGATTTCAATCCACGCACCCGCACGGGGTGCGACCCCAAAAAAGCACCGCGAATCTCCAGAGTTACCCATTTCAATCCACGCACCCGCACGGGGTGCGACAAAAGGCACTGCAGTCGAAAGATTCACCAGAATTATTTCAATCCACGCACCCGCACGGGGTGCGACTCGCTGCTGCGGGTCGGCGTTGCCCTTGTCTTTATATTTCAATCCACGCACCCGCACGGGGTGCGACGCTGAAATCGGCAACCCCGTTGACGGCGTATCCCCATTTCAATCCACGCACCCGCACGGGGTGCGACCCCAAAAAAGCACCGCGAATCTC
>NZ_CATWFF010000003.1 GCF_958350005.1 uncultured Megasphaera sp.
CCTTCTAAATGTTTATAATAGTTTACAACTTTTTGAATAAATAAATATTGCGAAACTACGCTTTAAAGTATAATTAATTTGCTAAAAATACATAATCTCAAAGAAGTTACGCGACGAATTCATTATACCTTGAAAATTTGACAATGGGTAGTCTATTTTGTTTCTTTTCTCGCTATTTTTCCACGGCCATGCAGTCCCTGCTGACCTGGCTGATTATTATCCAGATGGCATTGCAGTAGTTTCCATCGCTGCTTGAACAGTTATTACCGTGCTATTCGAAATGACACAGTAATGAGTTGCTCTTTTCGTTGCAGACAGCTGCATTAGCCTGTAACCTTATTTCAACCGCCTTACAGAGTGAGCTCGTTTTTCTCGGCGTCAGTAATATTCTCTTCCATCAGGAGCTTGAACATTTCCTTGGTTGGAGGCGACATATCCTTAGCCCTGGCCAAAGGGTACCATGGTAAAGCCCATGTCTTCGAGATTTTGCACCATCTGGGTAGCGTTCCACCGGTCATAGGCGATTTCCCGATAAGGACATAGTGGATGACGTTCCCTTTTGCCGTCTGAATGAATCCTGGTTTCTGCCAGATATCATAAAGTACATGATCACGCCGACAGCACAATTCCAGGATATCTTCCGGCAGCCAGAAAAAGGGTAGCAGGATATATTTCTCATCCATCTGTTCCGGAATAATAGTTTTGTGGCTTATCCCTGGTATGAAACATTTTAGAAATAAAAGGAATATGCATAAGTCCTCCAGAAAGCTATCAAAAAATTTTTTCATCCCGTATAATAAAAGTCCAGGGGGGATCATTGTGAAGAAGAACAAGTTTAAATCCTTAAGAGAAGAATATTGCTGGTTCCAGCTGCATGATATCTATTTCGGCGGACTTACCATGATTGTCCGTATGCCATTCAGATCACAACTGACGATTTGCTTTGATGAGCTGGAAAGTGATGGGATTCCCGGCATGATTCAGCTCTATAACGCACTACAAAACCGCCAGCCTTACGATTTCTATGTGATAAACAATACGGATAAGATATCTTTTGAAATCCGTGATTTTACGGACGCTTTCCAACAGGAATTTGTGCATTTTTCAGTAAGGGTAGGTGATGACGGAGAAGGACTGCGATACAAATCAGAAATTCAGCAGGATGTTCCTGTCCCATACCTGTTAAATGAATTTGAGACTTTTTTTGCTTCCCTTCTCCATCACCCTGATTTTCCTTTTCAATATCCCTGTTTTGTATATCTGCCACCCTCTGTTGATAAAATATACGATGCTCTCGAGCAGGACACCGGGCATATACCTCTTACAGATGCCCGGTACAGAAAGCTGGAAAAGAAATACCTTCGGGAACGTGTAACAGGATTTGAAGAACCGGGGAACGAACTCGCCCGGCAATTCAAAGAGATGCTGACCACGTACCGGGTACCTGATGGATGGGCTGTCCAGAGGAAAACCGGTCAGGAAGTTCATCATCATATCTTCTGATTCCTGCCGCCTGACTTAAAACACAATAACACCCCGTTCGTCATAGACGTTCTTGCCGCTGGTCGATGGCCCGAAGAGGTAGTGAAAATCTGTGCCTATGTAATAATCCTGCGGTTTGTCTCGGGATTAAAACAGCCAGGAAAAATGGAATCTGCATAAATTCCTCCTGGTTTATATTGTAACGTAAATCACTTTATATTTTCCTTCATTAACTTTATAATGACAGTAAAAGGAGTTGATTCATATGGCTGATACAAAAACGTTAAATCTTCGTGTGGATGCGGATTTAAAACATCAGGTCGAGATTATTTTTTCGGATCTGGGTATTCCGACTTCTACTGCAATCAACATGTTTCTGCGCACCGTTGTCCGCTATGGCGGCATCCCGTTTGATCTGCGTATTTCGCCGAATGAGTTGGAAACCTTAAAAGCCGTTGATGATGTGAACCATCACCGCAACCTCAGCAAGACCTATGATTCTGTGGAAGATGTCATGGAGACACTGAATGCTTAAGATCCGTTTCCGCAAGCAATTCCGCAAGGATTACAAGCGGGCAATCAAGCAGCCGGGACATACGCCAGAGCTTTTTCAGGAAGTGCTTGATTATCTTGTAATGGAACAGCTGCTTCCCGCCAAATACCGGGACCATGCTCTGTCGGGAAACTATGCTGGTTTCCGTGAATGTCATATCCTGCCAGGCTGGCTGCTGATTTACAAAATCGAGACCGATATTCTGACATTGACACTAACCCGTACAGAAAGCCACAGCGATGTATTCTAAAAAGAAATAATGCCACGATTCCGTCGATTTTTTCGACGGATTTTTCTTTGCAAGTTTACCCTGATGACCGCCTGAATCATTGAAATCCAAATCACGCTGAATATCGTGACCTTAGCTGACTGTTCTTCACCGAAGAATCACTTAAATAGCTTAAAGAAGGCAATATGGGCCTTTATCGCAATACCGGGCTTAATATGTATGAGTTTCTCTTCGAAGAAAAGAAATATTTTCTCCGTTGTTAATAATATATTTCTTTTTTATAGTATCACTGCATTCCTTAGGTTGCCATTTACCGGTAGACCCATTACAATATACATAATTAACCGTTATCGTTGCTAAAGAGAGGAACCTGTTCATGACAAAAGATGAGTTTTATATGGGAAAGGCCCTGGAACAGGCACGAATTGCCGCGGCCGTCGGGGAAATTCCCATTGGTGCCGTTATTATACACGAAAAAAAAGCCATTGCCCGCGCCTATAACCTGCGGGAAAGCCTGCCCTGTGCCACGGCCCATGCGGAGCTGCTGGCTATTGAAAAGGCCTGCCACGCATTACAGCGCTGGCGTCTGTCAGGCTGCACCCTGTACGTCACGGTCGAGCCTTGTCCCATGTGTGCCGGTGCTATCGTCAACAGCCGCCTGGACCGCGTCGTATACGGCTGTGATGATCCCAAAGCCGGAGCTGTTCGCTCACTCTTTCAGATTGTCGATAATCCGGCCTTAAATCACCGCGTTGAAGTCACCAGCGGCGTCCGTGCCGACGAATGTGCCGCTGTCATGCGGGACTTTTTCCGTTCCCGAAGGCAGCAGAAAAAGAAGTCTGACCGCAATGTTACAGTTCCTTAACATTCGCAAATCCTGCATTGAATAGCCGCAACAGCTGATGATATACTACAAGTATCCGTACAAGTAGTTGCGTATTTCAATAAAGGAGGATTATATACCATGAAATCGTCACTGTTAAAGTCTGCAGCTCTGGCTGTGATGCTGACCAGTGCTGCCTTATTTGCGGCGCCTTCCTTTGCCGCTGATGGACCGCAGCCTTCAGTTATCAACGTCACGGGATATGCTCAGCAGGAAGTGGCCCCTGATACGGCGTACGTCACAATCGGCATGGAAAGCACCGATGAAGATGCGCAGAAAGCACGGACGCAGAACAACCAGGTTATGAACAACGTTACGACAGCCCTGAAAGCCATGGGCATTGCACCGGAAAATTTGAAGACCACGGGATTCTACATATCGCCGAATTATGAGCCAAAGGGACGGAAAATTGCTTCCTATACGGTAAGCAACAACTTACAGGTAAAGGTAAGTGATATGGACATGATTCCCCGGGTCATTGCCAAAGCGGCCAGCCTGAACGCCAACAAAGTACAGGGAATCCGCTTTACCAATGAAAAAGCGGATACGATCAAAGCCAATCTCATTAAACAGGCTGTCATTAACGGCCGCCGCGCCGCTGAAGCGGCTGCCCTGGCTGCCGGAAGCCAGCTGGGCAAGGTAAAGGAAATCAATATTAACGGTACATCGCCGTCTTATGACAACGCTTACGCCGGCACTTCGCTGCGCCTGGCCTCAGCCAAAGTAGCTGACTATACGCCTGTAGAAGCAGGTACGAATACACTCAGCGAAACAGTCAATATGACATTCTATCTGCAGTAACCTGCGCCTGTCGGCCAAATAAGCCAACGGTGCTGCACAAACTACAAAAACGGGAGCCCTCCTGTATGATGCTGGAGGGTTCCCGTTTTTTAGTCTTCCGTATACGATAAAATAGAAAATACTTCCCTGTTGGGATGGTTGGATTGTTCAAAATGAAGGGTACGGGCCAGTTCTTTTTCCAGCTCACTGCAGCGCTTCTTATCCTGCAGAATCGCCAGGACGGTGGCATGGGCCGAAATGAGCAAATCTCCCTTGATATGACGGATGTGTACCATGTACCGCAGGCGGCGAATAATCTGTATGGCTACCGATTCCGGCGAATAGAGATATCCTGAGCCGCCGCAGACATCGCACGGACTGAACTGCACCTGGTGCAGGCCCTGGCGTGATTTTTTTCGGGTAATTTCGACGAGGTTCAAGGCCGTCATGCCCATGACGTGCGTCTTCGTACAGTCTGAGGCTACTTCCCGTTCCAGAATCTGCAGAATTTCATCGCGCTGCTGAATTCGGGCCATATCGATGAAGTCGATAATAATAATGCCGCCAATGTCCCGCAGCCGCAGCTGGCGGGCAATTTCCACAGCTGCTTCCTTATTGACGTGAAAAATCGTATCCTGAAGGGTGCTGTTACCCGTATATTTGCCGCTGTTGACGTCAATAACCGTCAGGGCTTCGGTGTGATCGAAGACCAGGGTGCCGCCAGATGGAAGGGGTACTTCCCGGTCCATTAAGTGCTGAATATCTTCTTCCAGGCGATAAAACTCAAAGATAGGCTGACTGCTGCTGTACAGTTCCACGCGGCTTCGCTGCTGACTGTCTGTCACGACCTGACAAATCCGTTCATACGCGTCCTTATCGTCGACGACGACCTTCTTGACGTCTGCCGTCATGTGATCCCGTACCATACGCATGACCAGATCGGCTTCCCTGTAGAGGAGCTTGTTTTTTTTCGTCATTTTATAGCGCTGACATATACTGTCCCAGGTTCGCAGCAAATAGGTAATGTCAGCCAGCAGTGCTTCCTGAGGCACACCTTTGGCAACGGTGCGGATAATAAGCCCCATGCCGTCTGGCTTGATGTGGGCCACAATAGCCCGCAGCCTGTCCCGTTCCTGTTCGTCGCGGATCTTTTTGGAGACGCCAATATAATCGACTGTCGGCATGAGCACGGCATAGCGGCCGGCCAGACTGACATTGGCTGTCACCTTGGCGCCCTTACTGCCCCGCTCTTCCTTAATGACCTGCACTAGCAGGCTCTGGCCAACGGAAATATGGGCCTGCTGAATTTCTTCTTTCGTTGCAGCCCGGGGAAATAAATCGCCTAAATACAAAAATGCGTTTTTCCGGCGGCCAATATTGACGAAAGCTGCCTGCATGGCCGGCAGAATATTCTGAATGGTTCCCCTGTAAATATGATTAACAATATGGGTGTCATCATTCCGCTCGACAGCAAAATCCCGCAGCCGTCCGTCTTCTATAATAGCCATGCGCGTTTCTTCCGGCATGACATTGCCTACAATACTTTTCATTCCATTCCCCTCACTTTATTCACTATTCGTATTGTATCACACAGAGGAAAGGATGTCTCTGTATTTCAGGGGCCATACCTGATCCTGCGCAGCATCGTTCTCTGCTCTGGTCAGAATAACTCTTCCTGAGGCCGCAGGTCTACGGCCCGGCAAGACGCCTGCCCGTCAACCCCATCCTGGCCGATTTCTACGAAAAAACGGACAGCTATCCCCGTTTCTGCCGGGCCATGCCAAAGGTTTTCTGGCGAAAAATAGTAAGAGTGGCCGCCATATTCCCGGACAAATCCTGCCCCATTGGGAAGTACCGATGCAATAACTCCCTGCCGTTCTGTTTCTCCCCAATGTTTATGAGTAAGCCAGAATGGTTTTAATTTGGCAAGGAGTGCGTCTTCTGTCAGGGACTGTTCCGGATAGACAGCCAGCTTTTTCTGCACGGCTTCGGGAACACGCCATCCCTGCTGCTGCCGTATCTGTTTTGCCAGCAGAAGATGTCCATAGGCCCAGCGCGCATCGGCTCGTTTCTGGCTGAGTACATCGGCCAGCTCGACGAGAAGATTGACCTTGCTGCTGTATGCACCGGCAGCCAGCATCGCTGCAGAGCCGTATTTCAGCGCATCTGTTCTCTGATTTCCGGCAATTGCCGTGTAGAACAGGCCGCGGTATAAAATCCAGTGCTGATGATAGCGGAGAAGAGCCTGAAATCCGGCTGCCGCTTCATCTACGTGTCCCAAATGGAGACGGCACAGCGAAATGCGGTAGGAAAGCCACACGTCGTTGTCATAATGCAGTTCCGGAAACACGCGCAGCCCTTCTTCACACAAGGCAATGCAGGCATCATATTCCTTTCTCTTGATGAGGACCCGGCTCATCTGCGAATACCATTGCTCACGGGGAGACGGGCCAACCTGCACTCCCTTCCCCGTTGTATGCACAATCGGCTTTTGCGACAGTTTGTCCGGGTCCAGCGCTTTCAGATAGGTATACATCCGTTCCACTGCTGCACTGCCGCGGCCTTTCAGAGCTTCTGCCATTTTCCACACCGCCCATTCATAGGGCGTGTCTTCCCGCTGTTCACTATACGTAAGGATGGCATCGACAGCCCGGCAGAAATCAGGCCACTGTGCCCCTGTCCCCTGAAAGGGACGTACGTACAGATAATACAGACACCAGCAGTATACGCCGCGCAGGGGAATAAAGTCAGGAAACCGTATCATACCTTCTCTGGCTGCAGCCCGTCCCCTGGCATATTGTGCTGTCCGGCGCAGGCCATAGGAATAGTAATAATATTCCCAGGGACTCCAGGAAGCAGTGTCCTCGTTCTGGCAGGCATTAATCAGATCCTTCCAGCGGCCAGCTCGATATAAGTAGTGTATTTGTTCCCTGTCCATACGGCTCACTCCGATCTATGCTTTATTTGCATAAATACTGGGTACTCCCTGAACGTCGGCACACCTGGTGTGACAGCTGCTGTTGCTGCATACCCAAAAGGCACCATAAGGTCCTTCTTTGCGGATAAAATATCCCGTCCGGCATCGCGGACAGGAATAGGAAGACGTCTGGAGAGGCTTTCCCGGCGCTGCTGCAGAAGAAGACGGGGTAACGGGCTCTGTGTACCGACAGGCCGGAAAATTGCTGCAGCCATAAAAATCACCGTATTTGCCATGGCGCCTTACCAGAGCACTGCCGCAGAGCGGACAGGACTTACCTCCCGTCACAGCCGATACGAGAGCAGCCGCAGCCTGAATGAGCTTATTCATAAAGCCTGTCTGTTCCTGCAGAAAGGCCGTAAGACTTCCTTTTCCGGCACTCATCTGATACAGCTGGTCTTCCCAGACAGCCGTTTCATCAGGATAGAGCATTTCGTCAGGAAGAAGATCGACAAGGACGTAAGCATTTTCGGTAGGCCGCAAATACTTTTTACGGCCCTCTTCAAGGAGAAATTTCCGCGTCAGCAATTCGCCAATAATAGCCGCCCGCGTCGCTTCCGTACCAATGCCCTGTACTTCTTTCAGCTTATTCTTCAGCCGTTCGTCTTTGACATATTTATAAATTTCCTTCATAGCTGCAACCAGCGACGAAGACGTAAAGCGCGGCGGCGGTTTTGTCGCCTGCTCGGTGACGGAGCCGTCCTGAAACTGTACGGCATCGCCTTTGCGGACGACAGGCAGCGCCTGGGCCTCCTTGTCTTCCTCGTCTTTTTCAGCCTGATACAGGCCTTTCCAGCCCATGACCGTAATGGTCTTGCCGTGAGCGACGAAGGTTTCTCCGGCAGCACTGATAAAAATCCGTGACTGGTCATACTCATGAACGGGATAAAACTGAGCAATGTATGCCTGAGCGATGAGAAAATAAATATTTCGCTGCACTGTCGTCAGCTTTTCAGGATTACAGGGAACGGTTGTCGGAATAATGGCGTGATGGGCCGTAATTTTACTGTCATTCCAGGCCCGGCTCTTTATGCGGCTGTCGGCGTTTTCCGCCCACTGTGCCAGCAGGCCGCTGCCTTGCTGCAGATGCTCCAGAATCGGTGCGGCATCTTTTCGCTGATTCAGCGGCAGGTATTCGCAGTCCGACCGGGGATAGGTCGTCAGTTTCCGTTCATATAGTTCCTGGGCAGCATCCAGGACCTGCTGCGGCCCATAGCCGTATTTTTTTCCGGCCAGAATCTGCAGTGATGAAAGAGACAGAGGCAGACGCTGAGATTCTTTCTTTTTGTGTTTCTGCCATTCGCCAATCGTGCCGTCCCTGTGTTCCTGAAGACGCTGCAGGACCTGCAGGGCTGCGTCTTTTTCAATACACCGCCCTTCTGCATCCAGTCCTTTCTGCGTGTCCTCAGGCCGCCATTTGGCCTGAATCATGCCGTTGTGGTGCAGAAACGAAGCCTGCACGACATAGTAGGTTACGGCCTGAAAATTGTCGATTTCCCGCTGACGGCGCACGACCAGTGCCAGTGTAGGCGTTTTGACCCGCCCTACAGGAAATACGCCAGTATGCCCCTGCCGGCGCGCTGCCAGCGTATAGGCGCGGGATAAATTCATGCCAATAAGCCAGTCTGCCCGGCTGCGGGCCAGGGCAGAATCGCGGAGACTGCGAAAATTCCGGTTATCCCGGAGATCGGCCAGGGATTCACGGACGCTTTTTTCATCCAGAGCATTTAATAAAATCCGTTCTACAGGCTTCGTATTGCCTACATAATCCAGGATTTCATCAATCAGCAGCTGCCCCTCCCGGTCCGGGTCTCCGGCATTGACGATGGTATCCGCTTCCTCAATAAGCCGGCAAATGACGGCAAACTGCTCTTTGCTGTTCGGCGATACGAGCAGTTTCCATGTATCGGGAATGATGGGCAGATCGCTGGCCTTCCAGTGGCGGTATTTGGGATCGTAATCCTGTGGTTCTGCCTGCTGCAGCATATGACCATAGGCCCAGGTCACGATGCCGCCGCCAGTTGTAATATAGCCGTTCTGCCGCTTCTGTGGCTGTGGCAGGCATTTTGCCAGTTCCCGGGCCATACTCGGCTTTTCTGCAATGAATAATTTCATAACATGTTGTTCCTGCTTTCGTGGTATTATGTATCGTTCGGTTCTTCCCGTACTTTGGCCAGCCGGCCGGCTGCTTCGATGACGCGGACGAATGCCGGCGGGATTTCTGCTTTTCTCAGAGACTGGCCAATAAGACGGCCTAAAATGACGCCTTTGTTGCTGTAGAGCCATGCAAAATAGTACACATACAGGGCCTTGCGGTTTCGGGGATTGACATGACCCAGCATCCGCGCCGGATAGTCATGATAATTCAGTTCCAGCTTGCGGCAGGCCTTGCGCAGCATGTCTGTCGTTGCCCGGCCATGGTCACCGTTGGCCTGGTAAATGATGCGGTCCAGTTCCCGGCGACGGCCTTTGTCCAGCATGGATTTGGCCAGATCCATTTCAAAACAGAGCTCATCTGTAAAGTAGACGCCCCGCTCCCCTTTCCGACTCCCTTTCACGTCGGCATCATACAGGGCAACTGTAGGAATCTTAAAGTATTCTAGCAGTTTTTTGATTTTGGCAATGGAACTTTCACCGCGGGCGTTGATCAGACAAATGCCGTAGTAATCAAAGGGCAGATTCAGGGAAGATGCAAACAGCTGAAAACAACCGTATTCCGTTTCCCCTTCTACGATGAGGACGCTTCGGGAATAGAGCGCTTCCTTGACTTCAGGGAAATGCATAATCAGGTGCTTCTGAATTTCTTCACTGAAATGAAAAGACGCACCGCAGGCCGTACATACCTGGCCGGACGCATTGCGGTACATGCGGATAATATTGCGGTAATCATCGACCAGGGAGTCTGTCGAATGGGTGACGATGAACAGCTGCCCCCGCAGGCCGTCCAGGTCAAACAGAGCTTTCAGGAGCTCACAGAAACGGCTGTCTTCATTGGCCAGCAGTGATTTGCAGTAATGGAGAATAGACCGCTGCATATAGGGATGGAGATGGACTTCCGGCTCGTCAATGGACACGATAAGGGGCAGAAAGCGCCGTCCTTTATCGTCAATAATAAGACTTCGTTCCAGCGGTGCCGCTTTGCTCTGTTCCATCATGCAGATACGGGCAATAATGCGCAGGGCCGTAGAAGAAATAAATTTCAGCGTATCTGCCAGAGGCCGGTCCTGGCGGCTCAGGAGACGGGACAGGAGGAAGATATCGGCATAATAGGATGAGTCCATCTGACCGACAGCGGCTTCGTGCTGAATGAAGGCCTGTATATCCGGCCCCAGTTCATCGAGATGGAAGTTTCCCCAGTGAACCAGCTTGGCCCCCAGATTTCGGTAGACCTGGGCCGGAATTTCCACTTCTTCTGCGTGAGCAGAGGCATGCGAAATATAGCGGATATGGCGAATCATTTCCAGCGGCAGTTCTTCCCCTGTTTCCACATCATACATGCGGGGGTATATTTCTTCAATATGCTGGACAATGCGTACGCACATGCGCTGCCGCCGGTCTTCAGGAAAAGCAGCCATATACTCCCGGTCTGATTCGAGAAGTTCCATGGAAAGGGTGATGGAAATAGGCTGTGTCGGATCGGCAAAATCAGCTTCCCTTATGCCAAAGCCCTGACTTAGCAGGTCCAGGAGACGGAGAAAGCCGCTTTTGCCGATGGCATTTTCACCGACCAGATAGTTTACCTTTTCGTGAAAGGTCATGGAAACATCTTTTAAATTTCGATAGTTTTTTATATGTATCGACTGAATATGCATACTGCCACCGCCTGTCGTAAGGATTTCCCGTCAAAAGACATATATGTTATATATTCGACATAAAGGGCGGACTCCCTGCTTTAAAACTGCGGCAGCAGTTAATTTGTCCATGGATATGCTGACAGCAGGCCAGAAGCTGCTATAACAGGCCTGTCGTGCCCAGCAGCAGACCGAGGATGCCGGAGCCCAGCAGCACTTTGATGACGCCTGCCTTACGGCGCACTGCCAGAAGGGCAGCAATAAAGACGGCCAGCCCGCCAAAGCTGATAGTATTCAGCTGTGTTGGCATGGATTCCGTATTCCACAGGGCCAGCCAGATAAAGCTGACGCTGGCGGCACAGATGAGGGCGACAACGGCCGGACGCAGACCGTTTAATACGCCGCGAATGGGACCGATATCGCCGTAGCGCAGAAAAATCCGGGCCAGAATAATGCCGAGAAGAAACGACGGCGTCACAAAGCCGACAGTCGCACAAACGGCGCCGCCAATACCGGCGATTTTCGTACCGACAAAGGTGGCCGCATTGATGCCGATAGGACCTGGCGTCATCTGCGAAATCGTAAAAATATCGACGAATTCACTCATACTGAGCCAGTGGTACGTTTCGACGACACAGTCCTGAATCAGCGGCATGGAGGCATAGCCGCCGCCGACGCAGAACAGGCCGACTTTGCAGAATTCCCAGAACAACGTAAGATACAGCATGACAACCGCTCCTTTTTAATTGTATACCGATTTTCGCATCAGCAGCAGACCTGCAAGACCGTCGATCAAAACCAGCAGCATAATGTTCAGGTCAAAGACCATTTCACCGATACAGGTGACAATAATAATGACAATAGGCAGGGCCAGTTTCTTTTTTACCTGTTTAACCAGCAAATCAATGGCGACATTGACGATCAGTGCCGTAGCACCGCACTGCATGCCCCGCAGGAACAGGCGAATCCATTCATTCTGCACGACATAGTCATAACAGTAGGAAATAATCGACAGCGTAATCAGGGGCGGCAGAATCGTCGCTCCCAGGGCTACGATAGTTCCCAGTATGCCAGCCATGCGGTATCCCAGTATAATGGCTGTGTTGGCTGCAACAATGCCTGGCATAGCCTGGGCAATGGCTACCATATCGAGTGCATTTTTGTCGTCAATCCAGTGATATTGATCGACGTATTTTGATTTCAGCAGCGGAATGATGATGAAGCCGCCGCCAACAGTAAAGGCACTGATGAGGAAGGTAGATTTAAATAAATTCCAGAAAAAATGGCCGTCTTTCTTCGACACCGTGGACGTATTGGGTTCCATAGAACTTCTCCTTTCTGATTCCCCCTGAGTATAGCACGGAAGAAACCATATGAAAAATATTTGTTTTATTGGTATACTATATATAAATGCTATGGATAAGGAGATGAAAGGCTATTATGGATATTCGCCAGCTGACCTATTTTATTGCTGTTGCCGAAGAAGGACAGATCACGGCAGCAGCCCGGCGGCTCCATATGGCGCAGCCGCCGCTGAGTCAGCAAATACAAAAACTGGAAGCCGAATTAGGTGTTTCTCTGTTCGACAGGAAACCCCGGCGCATGCAGCTGACTGATGCCGGAAAAATTCTGCTGCGCCGGGCCCAGCAAATGCTGATACTGGCCGATTCTACGCAGCGCGAACTGATGGACTTCAAAGAAGGCCTGCACGGCACGCTGAATATTGGGACTGTTTCTTCGTCAGGCAGCATTATCCTGCGCCCTTCTGTTGCCCAGTTTCACCGCCAGTACCGAGGTGTCCGCTTTGAAATCTACGAGGGGAATACGTATGACATTATTGAAATGCTGACGAAAGGCCTCATTGAAATCGGCATTGTCCGTACGCCTTTTCCGTATGAAACCTTTCACTGCAAATTTCTCCAGGAAGAGCCTATGAGCATTGCCCTGAACGAGGAGCTGGACTGGTTTCCTACGGCCCAGGAAGTTACCATTCCCGACCTTTCCGGCCAGCCCCTGATCATTTACCGGCGCTTTGATCAGCTCATTCATGAAACCTGTGCCGCCTATAATGTAACGCCGACGATTTTCTGCCGCAGCGACGATGCCCGGACGAGTCTGCTCTGGGCCAATGCCGGCCTGGGTATCGCCGTTATCCCCCAGTCGGCCTTTACCCTGGGAAGCTATTCCCACCTTCATCAGAAGATTCTGCGGGAACCGCGCCTGTATACCCATATTGCCGCTATTTGGATGAAAAACCGCTACCTTTCTTCTCTGGCAGAAAAATTCATTGAATCCTTTTCCTGAAAACACATCTTACTTATTTATGATTTTGCCGATGCCCTTGAGCTCAATAGAAATGGTACCGTCCGGATTATTAATAAACTGAATGTAATCAGTATTTTCAATGTATTCAGAAGGGAAAATGATTTCAATGCCCGTATCGGTTTTAATCTTGTGACTTCTCCCCGTTTTCTGGGCAAATTCCCGACCAATGGCTACATCGTCAGGGAGCTTTGCTTCCTGCAGCTGCGCTGTAAATTCCTGCCGCATCGGCTCCGATTCGGCAAAAATCATGTCGCCCAGCTGCTGAGGCGAAAAGGTATCGGCCTGTTCGGTCTGCTCTACCAGATAATGTTTGGCCTTCGACAGGGCTTCGACTGTACTGCCGCCATATTCGTCGGCAACTTTTTCGGCAATTTTGCTGACGACGCCGACAGCTTCTTTCGCCGATACGGTCATTGTGCACTGGAGCAGTTTGTCAGGAAGGATATACAGTTCTTCTCCATCCATCTTGCGCTTTATATCGACGAAGCGGATGGAAAAATCCTGCAGATTGACGATGGCATAGGCCGAGGCTTTCTGCGTCGTCCCCGGCAAAATGGCCTGATGCTGAATCAGCTGATTGTACACGGCTCCGTCGTCATCCAGAATCTGATGGGTATAGGCCATTTTGTGGTCCAGAAGGAGAATGGCGAGCTGCCGCTGGTCGTCATCATCCCGGAAGTCGACAACCAGAAGATCCTGCGATGCCGGTTCGTCACAATGGGACAGTATATCGAAGAGGGAACGCGCCGTTTCGGCAGCTGCATCGGCAAAGGACATTTCTCCGGCAGCCAGTTTCTGCACTGCCTGCTGGTATCGGCTGGTTGCATAAAATATCCCTTTCTTCTGCCCTGCGTCATGAAGGATGCGGGACACGCGCTTATTAACATATTCGTATATGACATCACTGGAAAAATCCAGTTCTTTCTGAGATACAATGCACATGTTCGTATGAAAATCGAATACATGCAGTACAGCCTGCTGTATCATCATAATATATCACCTGCCTGTTATTGATTATGAAGCGTAAAAACGCTGACTTCACGGGAACATCCCAGCCGGAAAGGCAGCCAGTGTCCTGTACCGCGGCTGACATAGCCCCAGCAGCCATCCTGCTGAAACAGGCCCCGTAAATACTTAAAGCCTACTGCTTCGACCAGGGGCTCCAGCAGGATGATTTGTCCGCCGTGGGTATGACCGCTCAGGGTAAGCGGAATATGTCGGGAAAATCCTTCGTCCAGAAAAGCCGAATGATGGGCCAGCATGATGACAAAGGCTTCTTGCGGCACGCCCTGCAGCGCTTCGTCTACAAAGGAATTCCGCTCTGCTGCAAAGGCTTCGTCGCCGTTGGCAAAGCTGTAATCGGCACCGACAATATAAAACGGCGCAGCATCGGTGCCGGAGACGCCAGAAAGGCCCTGTCCCCGGCCCGTACTGGCACAGATGTGACTGTTGCGCAATATGCGCACCGGCGTCTGTAAGAGCATCTGTGTAATCTCTTCCAGGCCGCGGTAGTATTCATGGTTGCCGTAGCAGAAATCGATGCCGTCAGGAAAGCGACCGGCATTTTGAGTAAGAATCTTCTGGCACTCCGGCAAATAGGCCAGCTCATCGATTAAATCGCCCGTAATTTCCAGGCGGTTTACCTGCTGTACTGCCAGCTGATCCAGCGCTTTCTGCAGATCTTCAGGGCCAAAGAACATGCCCATATGGGCATCGGAGATCTGGCCAATGCGATAGCCCTCCAGATAGTCGGGCAGATTGGGGAAATACAGGTCATGCCGTACTGTGTCCAGCCGGGTATCACCATCTATATTGCCGTAGCCGCTGGTTGCCAGGGCTGCCAGCGGCAAAGCGGCAGCGGCCCCCTTCAGAAAGGTCCGCCTCGTCATGTTCGACGAATCAGGCAATGCTTCTGCCGGCTCTGGCTTTACCCGGCCATGAACCAGGCGCCACAAGGCGCAGCCTGCAGCCCATAGCAGCAGTACAGGCAGGCAGAGGAAAAACATGGTCAGCCAGCTTAGCGAAGCGAGCGTACTGTCATAGAGCAACGGAAAAAGCAAATGTCCCTGCCACTGAGGAAAAGCCAGGCCATAATAAATGAGCTCACAGACTGCCACGACAGACACAGCCATGGCAGCTGCCAGGAAGGAAATACGCCTTCCCGTTTTCCAGATATAGTCCCACAGAAACAGGGACAGGGCTGTGACGACAGAGGCAATGAGCAGCAGTACAAGATATCGCATATTACAGGGCAGTCAGCTTGCCATGCGGTCCGGCCCAGGGCACAGACGCATAGTCTTCACAGGGCAGCCACTGCCAATCCTCCTTATTTGTTAGTATTCCGTCCGTTACATGTCCGATGTAGACGGTCATATGCCAGATTTTATGGGAAAAGACATGTTTCAGCGTATGCACTGGCAGCGGATCGACGGCAATGTCCAGTCCTAAATTGGCCAGCAGATGCTGCACGGCCTGAATGCCCTCGTGTCCGCTGCCGGCGGCATTGGGAAATTCCCACATAGAAGCCAGGAGTCCCTTCGGCGGCCGCCGGTGAAGGAGCCATTTCCGATTCTGTTCCACCATAACGACCGTAACCGGTTCGACAGGGACCTTTTTTTTCGTAATCCGCACGGGCAGTTCCTGTTCCCGTCCGGCCTTTCTGGCCAGGCACGAAGCGGCAAGGGGACATTCGCCGCACCGGGGATGTTTGGGAATGCAGACGAGAGCGCCAAAATCCATGAGGGCTTCATTAAATACGCCGGCCTGGTCCCGGGGAATGCACTGCTCAACGCAGGCCGTAATCTGTTTCTTTACCGCACTGGACAGGATGTTTCCGTCTATATTGTACAGTCTGGCAAAGACGCGCAGTACATTGCCGTCTACAGCAGCTTCCGGCATCCCATAGGCAATGCTCAGAATGGCTCCGGCCGTATAGTCGCCGACGCCTTTCAGAGCCAGGACGTCTTTCTTCTGCTCCGGTACGTGACCGCCATAGGAGGCCACTACTTCCTGCACGGCTTCATGCAGATTCCGGGCCCGGGAATAGTAGCCCAGTCCCTGCCACTGCCGCAGAACGTCGTCTTCTGAGGCGGCAGCCAGGGACTCCAGCGTAGGGAAGCGGTCCATCCAGCTGTCGTAGTAAGGCTTTACAGCTTCTACTTTCGTCTGCTGGAGCATAATTTCTGATACCCATACTTTATAAGGATCGCGGGGAAAATCACGGCGCCACGGCAGGTCCCGGCGATGTGTCTGAAACCATTCCAGCAGTCCGCTCACCCATGACGTATTCCCTGTTTTCTGTTCCAGCATTGTTCTTCCCCCTTTCGTCCGTCTGTTTTAGTGCGATTGTTTTCAGAGATAAAAAAGAACGCTTCCTCCTGTATGTCGTACAGGGAAAGAGTTCTTTTCATATACCAAGGGATATGGTACCTGTTTATACGTCAAAGAGAGAACAAATTTCCTCTCCCTTTCGCTGATAAATGCCGCGGCGGCAGGCCAGCATGCGGTCCGGTTCCACAGGGAGATGGAACTGTGTGCACAGTACATCCCATACCTGCGACGGCTTTACAGCTCCTTCTTCGGTCTGATAAATGGCGAGGCGAAGAGCGACGTTAGTTCCGTCGGTCGTTCCCGTAACGGCATCAATGACGTGATGCTTGATTTCAATGAGGCGAATTTTCCCCTTGCCTTTGGGCAGTACCTTTTTATACACTACGCTGGGCGCATCGTTAAATGCCTGCAGTACAGCATCCAGTTCGGCCTGGGTATAGCCGGAACGAACCGGGCCAGTCAGGTCATAAACGGCATAATTGGCAGCAGCCATAAGCTTTTTGGCAGCACTGTCGACATATTTTCCGTCGAGGACGGCAAATCCATTTGGCGACATGGCATTCATCCGCTGTATTACATCCTGAACAGGCAGCTTCTCTTTAAGTTCCATGTCCATGTATTCTACATCTGCCGATACGCCGACGCCCAGGGCTGAAGCGAAGTTGATTTTCATATGGGGATTGAAGCCTTCAGAATAGCAGATCGGCAGGCCTGCCCGAATGATGACATACCGGACAGCACGGGCAAAATCCAGGTGCGATAAAAACTGAAGAGCCCCTTCTTTTTTAACAGCTAAACGCAGTCTTGCCACGGTCGGCCCCCTCCTTCCGGTCTATAATCTGTACGCCTAAATGGGGGCATACACCGCATCCCGTACAGGATTCATGGCGGCAGTCATGGGTCAGTTCTGCCGCTGCTGCCCGCTGCCATTCGCGCTGCAGAAAGGCTTTGGCAGCACCGTTGCTGAGATGATCCCACGGAAGGGGTTCGTTCAGATCTCGCTGGCGGGACGCATAGTAATCCAGGTCAATGCCGGCCTTTTCAAAGGCTTCCATCCATCGGTCGTACTGGAACATTTCTGTCCAGCCGTCAAACTTGCAGCCCAGTTTCCAGGCTTCGTACAGGACGCGGCCCAGACGGCGGTCTCCACGGGCAAAAGCGGCTTCCAGCCGTCCTGTTTTAGCATCATGGTAGTGATAGGAAATATGTTTATCCCGAATGAGGCCCTTAATGTATTCCTGTTTGCGCTGGATTTCCGATACCGGCAGCTGGCCAAACCACTGGAAGGCCGTATGGGATTTGGGGACAAAGCTGGATACGGAAACGGTTACTTTGCCGTTATTTTTTCCCGTCGTCCGGCGGTACAGATTCAATACCTTATAGGCAAGGTCAGCAATACCGGCCAGATCTTCATCAGTTTCCGTCGGCAGTCCCATCATGAAATAGAGCTTCACTGTGGACCAGCCGTTTTGGAAGGCATTTTCACAGGCCTTCAGCAGATCTTCTTCTGTTACCCCTTTATTGATGACATCGCGGAGGCGCTGCGTCCCTGCTTCGGGCGCAAAGGTCAGGCCGCTTTTACGGACTTGCTGCACTTTTTTGGCAATATCGACAGAAAAGCTGTCGACCCGCAGCGAAGGCAGGCTAACGCTTACGTTCTGCCCTTTAAATTCTTCCAGGAGCATGTCAACCAGTTCAGGGAGACAGGAATAATCGGCCGAGCTCAGACTCATGAGGGATATTGCGTTGTACCCGGAATTGGCAATAATATCTCTGGCCAGCTGAACCAGGCGCTGCGGCGACTTTTCCCGAACCGGACGATACAGCATGCCGGCCTGACAGAACCGGCAGCCCCGGCTGCAGCCGCGGAAAAGTTCCAGCACAGCCCGGTTGTGGACAATATCGATATTGGGCACAATGGGCTTAGTCGGGAAAAAGACGTGTTCTTCGTCGGCAATGACGCACTTTTCAATCTGTCCTTTTGCTTCCGGTTCCGTAGGAATGAGCTTCTGAAAGTTTCCCTGCTTGTCGTAGACAGGGCGGTAAAACGACGGCACGTACGTCCCCGGCTGCTGGGCCAGCTGTTTCAGGAGACCCTTTTTGCCGCCAGGCTTTCCTGCTTCTTTCCAGGCAATAATCGTATCTGCCGTTACCTGCGTAGACTCTTCCGATTCGCCAATAAAGAATACGTCAATATAATCGGCAAGAGGTTCCGCATTATACGCGCAGGGCCCGCCGGCGGCTACCAGAGGCGCATCGTCGCCCCGGTCCTTTGCCAGCACCGGCAGTCCTGCCAGATCGAGCATATTCAGAATATTGGTGAAACTCATTTCATACTGCAGCGTAAAGCCGATCATGTCGAAATCAGCAACAGGCGTTTTGGTTTCCAGCGAAAAAAGGGGCCACCCTTCGCGGCGCATGACATCTTCCATATCCGGCCACGGTGCATATACCCGTTCAGCCGCCGTATCATCCCGTTCGTTCAGCAGGGCATATAAAATCCGCAGTCCCAAATGGCTCATGGCCACTTCATAGACATCGGGAAAGCAATAGGCTACAGTCAGCTTGACAGCGTCATGATCTTTGACGACGCTGTTCCATTCACCGCCGACATACCGGGCCGGCTTGCTGACCTTGCTGAGCAGAATAGGGTCAATGCTTACAGTTCGAGACACTCTGTTTCCTCCTACATACTAAAAAATCATGGTTTGCTGGCGCATATATACACTGAGAAGCAGTCCCAGCCCCATCATATTGGTCGTCAGGGCGCTGACGCCGTAACTCATAAAGGGCAGTGGAATCCCCGTAACAGGCATGATGCCGCAGGTCATGCCGACGTTGACCAGAATCTGGAATGCCCACATGGAGACGACGCCCGTTGCCAGGAGCATGCCAAAACTGTCTTTACATTCTCTGGCGACGATTAATCCCCGGTATACGAGAATAAAATACAGGAATAAAATGAACAGACAGCCCAAGAAGCCCAGTTCTTCGCCAATGACAGAAAAAATAAAGTCCGTATGATTTTCCGGCAGGAAATTCAGCTGACTCTGGGAGCCCTGAAACAGGCCCTTGCCAAAGAGCATGCCCGATCCAATGGCGATTTTGGACTGAATAATGTGATAGCCTGCGCCGAAGGGATCGGCATTGGGATTCAGAAATACAGTAATTCGCGATTTCTGGTAATCTTTCAGAAAATGCCAGCCAATAGGTGCCAGGACGATGCCGGCAATAAAAATATTGCGCAGTAAGGACAGCTTTATTTTGGACACAAACAGCATGCCCAGAGCAATGGCCAGGAAGACGAGACTCGTCCCCAGGTCAGGCTGTTTCAGAACCAGCAGAAAAGGTATCCCTACGTATAAGGCAATAGGCAGAACACTTCGCACATTGTTCAGTTTGCCGACTTTATTGGACAGCATAGCTGCCGTGCAGACAATCATGATGAGCTTGGAAAATTCCGACGGCTGCAGCGTAATAGGCCCGATCTGAATCCAGCGCTGTGCCCCCAGGGCTGACGTACCGACAAACATGACGGCCAGAAGCATGAGCAGATTGAAAGCGTACAGAGGCTTGGCAAAATGCTGCAGACGCGTATAGTCATAGCGGCTGAAAAATAGGACAATAAGCAGATTGATAATAAAGGCAGCGCCCTGTTTGGCTACGAAATCATAATTAATAGCGCCCTTGTTAATATGCGTCGCACTGCCAATAATGCACAGGCTGATAAAAATAATACAGATGCATACGAGAAGCATCACTTTATCTATACTTTTCCATTCACGTTTAAACATATCCTACTCCTATCGACGGCGCCATGAAGCAGACTGTTCCCGGCGGCTCCGCAGGGACAGCACAGCCGGTACAGCAGCATCCGGCGTCTTTTCTGCTCCTGTCATTCGCTGCAGCGCTGCCGCTGCCCGCTGCAGTTCCGCTGCAGCCTGCTCTTTCATGCTCTTCTGTGCAGCAGTCTGGTCTTTGGAATCGCCATCTTCCTCGTCCGGAATGCCTTCTGCATCAGGAAGCAAGGTCTGCAGGTATTCCATGTCCGGCAAATTCCCAGTCTCTATATAAGCAGCAGTCTGAGCCAGAGCCTTGGTAAAAGGCCCGTCTGGCATATGGGCAATCTGTCCGGTCTGTGCTGCCCGATTCGCCCGTTCATCATGAGGCAGAACGCCGGCAATTCCTTCGGGATTCAAAATGGACAGCATCTCATCGAGGGACACACAGGCCGATGCAGACCGGTAAAAGTTATTAAACAATACATCGTAATTGAACCGCCGGCGTTTATGGCAGAACTGCATAACCCGGGCAGCATCCCGCATGGAGGCCCACGACGGCTCAATGACGAAGAAAATGCGGTCCGCCAGGGCTATGGCGTCTTTAAAAGCCTGTCCCCGTCCGGGCGGGCAGTCCAGAATGACATAGTCATAGTCTTTGGCCAGCCGTTCTATAACATAATGATACGTTGGCGTATCAACTTTTTCCCACGTATGCTTCTGACTGGCTGCCAGAAAATCAAAGCCCGGCGCAATCGTAAGCAGCGCTTCCGATGCTCGGCAGCGCCCTTTCAGAATATCACCGGCATCATACAATACATCGTTTTCCAGGCCGAACATCAAATCCAGATTGCGCAGCCCCATGTCGGCATCTGCGGCCAGTACGGTATGGCCCAACCGGTGCAGTGCCGTTGCCAGAGACGCGGTAATCAAAGTCTTGCCCACACCGCCTTTACCAGATGCGACGGCAATAATAACAGACATAGGCCTGCCTCCTTTCTGCGATGCACTTAGTGCGTATCCGTTGTAGTTCCGCGGCTGCTGTTCTTGTCCGCTGCCGTGGAATTCTTCGTGTCGTTCTTATCTTTGTCTTTCTTTGTGTCCGTATCCTTTGGTGCGCCATTGGCATAGGCACCGACATGGAAAAATTCTTCCAGCATTTCCTTGACAATAGGTCCGGCAGCACTGGAACCGTAGCCGCCCTGTTCTACCAGTACGGCTATGACGATGCGGGGATGATCAAAGGGCGCATAGGCAACAAACCAGCCGTGATCCTGGCCGCCAAAGTTTTCGGCTGTCCCTGTTTTCCCGGCTACCTGAATGGGGAAATCAGAGAACAAATAGCCGGCAGTACCGGATTCTTCCGCAACGTTGCGCATCCCTTCACGGACCAGATCGAGAGTGGATTTGGAAACGGCCAGGGTCCCTACCTGTTCAGGCGCAAAAATCTTGTACGGCGTGCCGTCAAGATTATCGATGCGGCTGACGAGGAACGGACGGTACTGAATGCCCCCATTGGCGACTTCACTGACGATCATGGCAGCCTGCAGGGGCGTGACGAGCTGGAACCCCTGGCCAATAGCCGAGTTGAACGTATCGCCCAGGTACCAGTCCTGATCAAAGGTCTTTTTCTTATATTCTTCACTGGCAATAAGACCCGATGCTTCACCGCGCAGGGCGATGCCGGTCTTCTTCCCCATGCCGAACATGGCAGCGTATTCTGCCAGCTTGTCAATGCCTACGCGGCGGCCCATTTCATAGAAATAGACGTTATCCGACTTGGCCAGGGCTTCGGTGAAATTAATCCAGCCCAGTGCTTCGCCGCCGGCGTTGCGCATATCGACCAGCCAATGACGGCCGCTGTCGAAAATCATTTCATCAGGCGTAACTTTTTTCAGTTCCAGCGCCGCTGAGCCTGTAATCAGCTTAAACGTTGAGCCGGGCGGATATTCACCGGCAATGGCCCGGTTTTCCATAGGATGGTATGGATTGTCATTGATCTGGGCCCATTCGGCAGCCGTAATGCCCCGGGTGAACCAGTTGGGGTTGTACGCCGGCCGGCTGGCCATGGATAATACAGCCCCCGTATTGGGGTCTACGGCGACGACGGCAATCCCATGCGTGCCCATACCGCTGGCAACCTGCTTGTCCATGGCCCGTTCAGCAGCCTGCTGCAGATTAAGATCCAGCGTCAGGTGCATATTATGACCGGCAACGGGATTTTTCCGTTCCATTTCAGCCACAGGCGAGCCGGCAGCATCGACTTCTACCTGACGACCGCCGTCTTTGCCGCGCAGCAGGTCATCATAGTAGGCTTCCAGGCCGGCCCGGCCGATCTGCGTAATACTGGACACCCCTTCCTGCCCTTCCAGGCGCTTGGCGTCTTCTTCGTCAATCTGACCGACATAGCCAAAAATCTGGGCCGCCATTTCATTATACGGATAATAGCGGATAGGCTGTACGTCGACAGAAATGCCGGGCAGTTCATTCCGCCGTTCTTCAATCTTGGTTACTACGTCCTGTGTAAGATCGGTCGCCAAAATCGTCGGCACATAGGAATGAGTAATTTTTTTCAGCTTTTCCTGCAGTGTTTCTTCAGGCACATTGAGCAGCCTGGATAATTCCTTGACTTCACTTTCGGCCATGCCTTCCTTGTCAGGCGGCACATAAGTGACCATAAAGCTTGGCCGGGAGCCGACCAGTATCTGGCCGTTCCGGTCATACATAATACCGCGCATGGCCGCAATGGGAATAGCCCGCAGGCGGTTGCCTTCGGCCAGGGAATGGTAGTATTCGCCGGCAAAAATCTGCAGGTATACGAGGCGGCACACCAGTACGACAAAAATGCCGACAACGATCCAGTATAAATAGCGAAACCGACCATCGTTATTTTTCTTTTTCATCAACGCTTCCAGCATTGGTCCTTTTCCCCCTTTTTATGGCCGGTAGCCCATATATCCGTAATAGGCATCTTCCCGCCGCAGGCGCCATACAATATGATCGACCGGCAGCGTCAGGATACCATGGTATACGAGCATGGTAATGCTGAATTCAAACAAATAAGCAGCAGGATGGATAAACTGACCGGCAGCGGCCAGAACGGCACAGGTTGCCAGCAGGTACGCTTCCGTAGCCCCCAGGACGATGAGAATCGTCAGAATCCACTGATCCTTGTCAATGTCCCGTCCCAGATAACTGCAGACGACAGCAATGGCCAGATAGGGCAGCAAATGAATGCCAAAGAAATTGCCAATGACCACATCCTGGCAGAAGCCGCCCAGAAGAGCGGCAATAATGCCGACCCGCTGGCCGTGATGCAGTGCTGTGAGGACGACGAAGACAAAGACCAGATTGGGCTGAGAAATACCGTCAAATATAAAAGGAAGTACAGAACTTTGCAGAATAAACACGATAAACGCAGTCATTACACAGTTCATCTTTTTCATAATGCTGCTGCTCCTTTGACGCCTTCTACTTTGTCCCGATTGGTCTGGGGCACTAATTTGGGCGCTACGCCAGGCTTGTCATAAGACCCTGTATCGGCAGACTTCAGGATGACAAAGACTTCTTCCAGTTTGGAAAAATCGACACTGGGCCGGATGACGGCGTATTTTACGAAATCATTGTCATTCTGATGAATGGACACAATCGTTCCGACAGACAGTCCTTTCGGGTAAATAGAGCCAAATCCGGACGTAACCAGCGTATCCCCTTCCAGAATATCCGCATCCTTGGCGATATTGACGAACTGCGGTTCTGACGGCACATTGCCGTTGCCGCGGACGACAGAAGATACCCGTGATTCTGCCCGCTGTACGATCGCGCCAATACTGGTCCGCGGATCTGTAAGCAGCTGAACCCGCGATGAATGGGGATAGACGTCGCTGATGAAGCCGACGACGCCGGCAGCCGTAATGACCGGCATATCCTTGGTTACGCCTTCGCCGCTGCCCACATCAATGATCATCGTATTGCTCCACGTTCCGTAGTCACGGGAAATGACGGAGCCTGCCACGAGCTGATACTGCGAGTGAGACGACCGGAAATCGAGGAGCTTCTTCAGGCGTGTATTTTCTGCCAGCAGTTCGTCATAATCGACGCTGCGGTTTTTCAGTTCCGTATTTTCTTTTTCCAGGGCTTCCCATTCAATCCGGTTTTTCAGGCTCACATCGACGATGTGAAAAGCCGATGACAGCGATGCCATCAGGCGGCTGGCACCGTATTCAAAAGGAGACGCCGCTGTCTGCATCGGTTTGGTCAAAAACGGCAGAGAATCACGCTGCCGCCAGGCCCAGCCTACGACGGCAATAATAATAAATATGATGAGAACAACGATGACGCTTCTCTTTCCAAACGAAAACAATTTTAAAATCTCCTCCTGTAAATACGCTGAGCTCCTTCAATGAGGGGAGCCATTTTTTCCCGTTCCAGAATGGCTATGCCCGTTCCCTTTACGACGGCCAGTTCCGGGTCTGCTGCCAGGACGACAGGTACGCCCAGTTCCTGAGAAAAAAGCTGTTCCATGCCTTTCAGCTTTGCTCCGCCGCCGGTAAGAATAATGCCGTGTTCCATAATGTCAGCAGCCAGTTCCGGCGGCGTTTCCCGCAGTACAGACCGGACGACGTCCAGCAGCTTCATAAGGGGACGGCCAATGGCGCCGTAGAGTTCACTCGACTTGACGGCCATTTCCTTCTGCAGCCCGTCGCCCAGGCCGCGGCCCATAAAGTAGTATCCCCGATCTTCCAGCGGCAAAATAGCCGAGCCGTTGGTTACTTTCATTTCTTCTATCGTATCCTCATCGGTTACAGCGTCATACTGCTCGCGCAGATAGTCCCGAATGGCATCGTTGAAATCGAGACTGCCCAGATGAATGGATTTGGATACGACAATACCGCCTAAAGACAGTATGGCAATGTTTGTCGTGCCGCCGCCAATATCGATGACCATATTCCCTACAGGATCGTATACAGGCAGTTCTGCACCAATGGCGGCAGCTGCTGCCGTATTGATCAGAAATGCTTCCTTGGCGCCGGCCTGGTAGACTGCTTCCATGACGGCCCGTTTTTCCACATTCGACGCTGCTGCAGGCACGCCGACCATAATGCGCAGCCGCTGCACGCTGCGGACACATTTGTTCAGAATATATCCCAGCATGGTCCGCGTAACGCTGTAATCGGAAATGACACCGTGCTGCAGAGGCCGGTGAATCTTTACCGTTTCCGGCGATTTGGACAGCAAATCATCGGCACCATGACCGACGGCGATGATCTTGCGGTTCCGTTCGTCTGTAGCCATAATAGACGGCTCAGACAGGACGATGCCCCGCCCTTCTACAAAGACCTGGGTCGTGCAGGTTCCCAGATCAATACCTATATTTTTCGTCAATGGAGAAAACAAGGAACTCATACTAAAATCCTTTCCAAATACACCTTATAATCATTTACCTATTTTAGCACACCCCTGTAAATTTCGCACTATTTAATTTCGCATATGTGCCTATTTCCCGTATTGTTTTATCCAGCAAAACAGCCGCTCTCCAGAGCGGCTGTCAGCAGTACAGGTTATTCCGTTTTCCTGATGCGGAACCAGGCAGCGTACAAGACGGGAAGAATGAGGAGGGTCAGCACCGTCGCCACCAGAAGACCGCTGGCAATGGCTACGGCCATGGGCCCCCAGAAGGTGCTAGTCATGAGGGGAATCATCCCCAGAATGGCAGCAGCTGCCGTCAGCATGATGGGCCGGAACCGCATGACTGCCGAATCGATGACGGCATGCCACGGGTCTTCACCGGCAGCCATGTGCTTGTCAATCTGGTCGATGAGGATGATGGAGTTGCGGATAATCATGCCGCCCAGGGCCAGTATGCCCAGATCAGCCACAAATCCCAGGGATTTACCGAACAGGAACATGCCGAAGGCTACGCCAATGATGCCCATAGGCGCCGTAATCAAGGTCAGGGCCATGAGGGAAATGCTGCGCAGCTGGAACATGAGGAGCGTCATGATGACGATGATCATGATGGGTACGGGCTTCAGGAGATAGGCCAGGGACTTCTGGCTGTTTTCCAGGGCCCCGTCTACTTCTACGCCGTAGCCGAAAGGCATGGCCTTGCGAATATCGGCAATACTGTCATAGGCTTTCTGCGTGGCGTCGTTGGCCGTGCCGGTCTTAATGCCGCCGTTTACGGTAATAGTCGGCTTTAAGTCGCGCCGCCAGATCAGGCCATCTTCACCGGCGTAGGACAGTGTGGCGACCTGTTCCAGCGGAATATAGCCGGCCGATCCGGCATAAATGGGAATGGACTTGATTTTCGCCAGGTCGCTGCGGTCCTGTTCCTGCAGGCGGAGCTGAATACCGATAGTGCGATCGCCGGCATAGTATTCGGCTATTGTTGCGCCGGACAGTTCTGTATACAGCGTCTTGGCCACATCCTGACCAGACAGGCCCATAGCCCGGAGCTTGTTCTGATCCAGTTCGGCATGAATGACTTTATTCTTCTGATCCCAGTTGAGGAATACATTTTCCGCATTGGGGTCTTTACTGATGCGGTCGGCGACTTGCTGCGCATACCCTTTTACTTTATCGGCATCGTAGCCGAAAACGCGCAGCATAATGGGATAATCCGACGGCGGTCCCATGGGGAGCGTCTTGATATTGCTGCGCACATTGGGGAACTGATCGGCCATTTCCCGGCGAATCTTCGCTGCCAGCCGCTGCCGTGTCTCCGTATCTTTGGCAACGACGACAAACTGAGCGTAGTTATTAGCCGGCAGGACCGGTTCCAGCGTCAGGACAAACCGCGGCGCTCCCTGACCGACGTAGTAGGAATAATCCTGCAGTTCCGCCTGTTCTTTGTCCAGATACTGGGAGAACCGCTGCGCTTCCTTCTGCGTCGCCTGCAGAGAAGACCCTTCGGGAAGAGTCATTTCCACAATCAGTTCCGGCCGCAGGGACGGCGGAAAAAATTCCTGCGGAATAAACTTGAGAACGCCCAGGGACAGGAGGAATACGACGGCTGTGCCGCCCAGTACGGCTGCCCGGTGAGTCAGGCACCATGTCAGCACCTGGCGAAACAGCTGGTAAAAGCGGGACTGATACAGCTCGTTTTCTCCGCCTTCGCCGGCAGCGGGCTTGGGCTTGATCAGGTAGTAGCCAAACAAGGGGGCTACCATGACCGATACGATCCAGGACAGGAGCAGTGCTGTCGTAATGACCGGAAACAGGGCCTTGCAGAATTCCGACGCCGCCCCATCGGCAAGGGCGACGGGAATAAAACCGGCACAGGTAATGAGCGTACCTGTCAGCATGGGCTTGGCCGTCGCCTTAAAGGCAAAGCACGCTGCCTCCAGCCGGCCATACCCCTTTTCCAGCTGTACGCTCATCATTTCGACGGCAATAATGGCGTCGTCTACAAGCAGCCCCAGGGCGATAATCAGAGCGCCCAGCGATACTTTATGCAAATCAATGCCGACCAGCTCCATGACGCAGAATACGCCGGCCAGTACCAGGGGAATGCAGCAGGCCACGACCAGGCCTGTCCGCAGGCCCAGGCTGAGAAAGCTGACGGCCAGGACGATAATAATAGCTTCCCGCAGGGTATCGACAAAGTCAGCAATGGACTCCTTTACCACCTTGGGCTGGTCCGATACCTGATGAAGCTCCATGCCGGCAGGCAAATCGGTTTTTACGGTATTCTGGAGTTGTATCAGATTTTCGCCCAACGTCAGAATATTGCCGCCTGACTTCATGGACAGGGCAATACCTACGGCAGGCTTGCCGTTATAGTACATTTTGGGATCGCCCGGTTCTGTATACCGCCGTTCGACAGTGGCAATATCGCCGAGGCGAAATACGCGGCCATTGGCGTTGACCGGCAGATTGCGGATGGCTTCTACGTCGTCAAAAACGCCGGAAATGCGCAGGTATACGTTGTCCGTCTGCGTATCGATCATGCCGGCCGGCGTCATGGCGTTCTGTCCGTTTACGGCGTCAGAAATGGCCGTCGGCGCAATGCCCAGCTCAGCCAGCTTGGCATTGGCAATTTCAATATATACCTTTTCCGACTGTTCGCCGACAAGCTCTACTTTGCTCACATCGTCGACGCCGAGCATCATGCGGCGGATTTTTTCCGCTTTCTGCCGCAGTTCTTCATAGGAATAGCCGTCGCCGGTCAGGGCATAGACAGATCCGTATACGTCATCGAAGCGATCGTTGAAATAGGGACCGTACACGCCCTGAGGCAGTTCGTTCTTCATGTCTTCCGTCAGGTTTCGCACTTCATGCCACGTGCTGCGGATACTGTCTGACGGCGCCGTGTCGCTTAGAGTAACATAAATAACGGTCTGACCTGGCCGGGAATAGCTCTTCAGGTAGTCCAGATTGGGCGTATCCTGCAGCTTTTTCTCGATCTTGTCCGTCACCTGTTCCTGCATCTGTTCTGCCGTCGCTCCCGGCCAGGCCGCAGTGACGACCATTTGCCGCACCGTATAGGCCGGATCTTCCATGCGTCCCAGTTTTATATAGGAGAAGATACCGGCAACGGCAATGAGGATAATAAAGTACCAGACGAGTACGCGGTTTTTTAGGGATAGTTCCGATAAATTTCTCACGTGTCATCACCTTCTATCCGGACGGTCTGGCCATCTTTCAGCATGTGCACGCCTGCTGTGACGACCTGGTCGCCGGCAGACAGGCCCGTGACGCGGACGCTGTCGCTGCCGAATTCCGCTACTGTCACCGCTTTCAGGGAAACGGTGTGATCGGCGCCGACGACCCAGACCTGGGGCGTGTCGCCTGTCTGGTAGATAGCCGTCAGGGGCAGTTCGACGGCACTTGCGGAAGCGGCACTGCTGCTGCCGTTGTGCACGCTGGCCGTCATGCCCAGCTGCATGCCCTGAGGCGGATTGGGAACGGTAATGCAGACTTTATACGTCCGCGACGCCAGATCGGCCATAGGCGATACTTCCCGCACGACACCGGCCGTTTCCTGCGTCAGGGCCCAGAAAGAAACAGTTACGTCCCTGCCGATGGGAAAATCGGCAAGCTTGTTTTCCGGCACGTTGATCTGCACTTCCAGATCGCCGTTGTGGACGAGGGTGAGCATGGTCTGTCCTGCAGCGACGACCTGCCCTACTTCGCCGGTTACAGAGGAAATGACGCCGTCTGCATCGGCTGTCAGCGTCGTATAGGACAGCTGATTAGCCTGGGCCTGCTGTGCTGCCTGAGCCTGCTGGTACTGAGCCTGGGCCTGGTCATAGGCGGTCTGATACTGATCGAGAGCAGCCGCACTGACTGCATCCTGAGAAAAGAGCTGGCGATACCGCGCCAGGTTGGCCTGGGCCAGTTCCATCTGGGCCTGCGCTGCCTGTACCTGGGCCTGCGTCTGGTAGACGGCCTGGGCGGCGTCTTTGGGATCGATGGTCATGAGGGCATCGCCGGCATGGACGCTGCTGCCCATCTGTACATTGCGGCTTGTAATGCGGCCGCCAATCTGGAAGGACAAGTTGCTTTCATACCGTCCCCGGACCGTGCCGGCGTAGGTATCCTCGTCCTGACCGGCAGAAGGGCCGCCAATGCGCTGCGTCCGGACCAGCTGGGCCGGTGCGGCTGCCTCTTCTTTACTGCCGCAGCCGCTGATGCCGGCAGCCAGGACGGCAATGGCCAGGGCTGTCATTATATACTGTGTTCCCCGTTTCATAGGTTCCCCTTCTTTCTCTGACATATTTCTTCAAAGGACAGATCGGCAGCCCGCCTGGCAACAATCTGCAGAATCTGCAAGATCTGGCTGGTCTGGGTTTCGTCGATGTCGGCCAGGACATCATCAATCCAGCGGCGCAGAATATCCTGCAGGACAGGCTGCAGGTCCCTGGCCTTTTCGGTCAGGCACACATGCTTGGCCCGCCGGTCCTGCTGATCCTGCCTGCGCTGGACGAATCCCTTCTGTTCCAGCGATTTTACGCAGCGGGCCACCAGTGCCCGGTCTACGGACAGGGCCTGACACAGTTCTTCCTGCCGGCACTGGTCGCGGCGAAAGAGCTCCATGAGCATGACATACTCTACATAGCCAAGATCCAGGGCTTTGCAGGCATAGGCCACGTAGGCCTCATACCGCCGGGACAGGGTGCCGAAATTATAGCCTATTTGTGAATAATCCATCTGCCTCCCCCTTTTTGCATATAGTTGACAGTATCAACTATTTCTCGCTTATTAGTATACCAGACAGAGTCTGAATTTTCAATAGAAAATGCCCGTTTCGAAGACAGCTTCTCTTCAAAACGGGCAGATATTACGCTATGCAGTTATGGATTCCACGTCCGGTTTTTCTGGGCCATTTCTTCTTTGGCATTCAGTTCCTGAGCCCTTTTTTCTTCGTCATACCGGGCCTGTGCCTGCCGCTTGGCTTCTTCCAGCTCCTGCTTCAGCTGACGCTTATCAGCCGTGTCGGCTGTATCAGCAGGAACGGCGGCTTTCCCTGGCTTGCCTGCTGCCTTATCCTTAGCCTGAGCCTGGGCTTGGGCCTTTTCTTTTTTTATTGCTTCATCCAGGGCCTGCTGGGCGTCCTGTACCTGCTTTTCCAGGCGCTTCAGCTCCTTATCCCGCAGTCCCTGGCGCACATCGGCTTCCAGAGGCACACTGGCATCGGGACGCACGTCGACATACACTTCAAACAGGCGGTTCCACGGCAGCGTCACCTGTACCGTCCGGGGATCGACATGAAGATAAGTCTGAGCATACCGCTGGAGCTGTTCTTTCGTGCGGCTCTGCAGCTCTTCCGTCATGGACGGATAATACCGTTTCACCGTGCCTGCTTCCAGCTTCTGTTCCATTCGGGAAATATAATCCCGCACGTTGGCCTGGTAGGCCCAGTTGTCCAGATACTGAGTAGTCAGCATATTCGTATGGGCATCGCGGGGCATGTAGCGGGCCAGGACGCCCTGGGAAATGCCGTAGCCTACGGAGTTGCTGGCTGTATTCCAGCCATTGTACGCTGCCAGGCGATACAGCATATTGTCCTTATACAGACCGTATACCAGGGTGTTGTCAGACCCGTTGGAAAAGGCCATGTCAACCAGGCTGACCGGAATGCCGGCCTGTACAGCCGATTCGATCTGGCCGAGAAAGTCTTTCGTCGACTGGAGCATAATGGGGAAATTTTCAAAGTTTCCCGATTCTGTCGTCGTGTCTGTCAGCGGCGTATTGACTGCCAGCAGCAGGTCCGGCCGTTCCGTATTGGTTACGGTGCCGCCAATGGCTTCAATATGGGCGGCAATAGTTTTGCCCACTTCCTGGCCGTCATAGCGGGGAACGGTCTTTTCGCCGCCGCCCAGGGGATAAATAACCGTAATGCGGGGATGGTAGTTCATGAAATCGTTGTTGGCCCGCGTAATGAGCAGCAGCCCCAGCTGATCGGCGCCGGGGAAAGAGCCAAAGGCCGTTTTGGGCACGTTGGTGCCGGCCAGTTCCAGATACTTCGATTCCAGCGAAGACTGGGTATTGACGGAATTGTCATCGTGGCCGAGGCTGAAGTACGTAAAGACCCCCTTCCGGGCATCTTCAATGAGACGGAAATTAATGAGCATATTCTTCCGGCGCCGGTTATACCAGTCCTGCAGATATTCCATAGGCAGGCGCCGCATAATGGCAAACCAGTCGTTCCGTTCCTGCGGCGTCAGCTGGTCCACATCCATCTTGGCCTGCAGCGACGCCAGCTGATAAATGTCCGTGCCGGCCTGGAGGTAATAATCCGGTTCTACCCCTTTGCCGCCCATCCAGGGACTGCGCATGACCGTGCTGAAGACGTAAATGGGCACGTTGTGCGTCTTATGCAGCTCTTCCACTTCGCTCAGCCGGCGGGTCAGCGTATCCATATCGAGATTATGCTTGCGCGAATCGACGAGGCCGCCGTATACGAGAGAATCAATGGACAGGACCATGGCATCAGCCGAGCCGGCATGGTCCTGGACCCAGCGAATCAGTTTTTCCGGCGATCCCTGAAAACTGGAGCCTGACAAATACTGCACCGGCGGCGTAATGACCGTATAGCCCGCGTCCTGGGCTGTACGCACCGTATAGGCAAAATCAACAGGACGGTTGTCCTGGGGAACATATAAAATCGTCCGCGCCAGCACAGCCGGACTGACTGCCAGCAGTGCTGCCGTCACGACGGCGCCGACGGCTTTGTGTAATAAACTCACCTATATCACTTCCTACTCACAAGATACGTGTTTTCATTTCCCCGCTCCCTGACCAGGGCAGCATTCTCCCTATTTGATGCGCGGCAGGTTCCAGTGCAGCCGCACGGCCAGAAGGCGCAGGCCGACAGTCAGAAAGAAGGCGATGACGGCAGCAACGTGCAGGGATACATCCATTACAGCGTACAGACCATACAGGGCAGCTGCTCCGACCAGAGAGGCTGTCGCATACACCTCTTCCCGCAGCACACTGGGAATGCGCCGGGCCAGGACGTCGCGGATAACGCCGCCGCCGACAGCCGTCAGTATGCCCAGGGTAATGGCCAGAATCCAGTAGTCCTTCCGAACGGCACAGCCCAGCAGCGTTCCTGTAATGGTAAAGGACCCCAGGCCGATAGCGTCGCAGACAATGTAGAGCCGCTGAAGCTGCTGCATCACCGGCTGCCGTGCAGGCATGCGGACATAGCGAATCCCTATGTAGGCTGCAGCCACGGCGGCAACGATAATAACCAGATAGAGGCTGGTTTTAAACGCTGCCGGCGGCACGGCACCGATGAGAATATCCCGGACAATGCCGCCGCCCACAGCCGTCACGGCAGCCAGAACATACATGCCAAAGACGTCCATGCGCCGCGACACGGCTACGAGCGCTCCGGACAGGGCAAATGCCGCTGTTCCCAGTATATCAAAGAGCTGCCACCACAGCGATTCCATCTTCCTGCCCCGCCTTCCTGCCGGCTGAACCGGCGAAATGCAAACCGATAAACCTATCATACAATATCTGGCCGAATTATGCAAAACCTGACAGCCTGTTTTGTAAATCCCTGCGCCTTGCTGCGTGAAAATATATCGTAGTATAAGAATATACAACAACCCCGCCGGTGGGCAATCAGCAGTTATACTGCTTGCCCCGGCGGGGTTTGTTGTATGTATCACACAGCCCTTCCGGCCAGAAAGGGAGATTGTCTATCGTATGAGAAGGACCGGAGGGCTGGCGTGAACGCGAAGATAGGGGATGTTAGAACTTAAACGTG
>NZ_CATWFF010000004.1 GCF_958350005.1 uncultured Megasphaera sp.
GTCCCTTTTGGAGACAGCTCGTTACTACCGGAAACTCGTATGCAGTTGTATCAAAAACTAACGAATGGAAACGTCTTCACCGGCGAGAATCTTTTTCATCGTTCTGGCCGGGCACATTTTGCCGCACATCGTACAGGTTCCTTCGCATTCAGGCTTGCTCGATTCATAGTAGCGCCGTGCTTTTTCCGGGTCAATGGACAGAGAAATCATGGTGTCAAAGTCTACATCGACACGGGCTTTGCTCATGGCGTCATCCCATGCCTGTGCGCCCGGAATGCCTTTGGCCAAGTCAGCTGCGTGAGCGGCAATGCGGGCGGCAATAATGCCTTCTTTAACGTCGTCTACGTCAGGCAGGCGCAGATGTTCTGCCGGCGTAACGTAGCAGAGGAAGTCTGCGCCGCACGAGCCGGCAATGGCTCCGCCAATAGCACTGGTGATATGGTCATAACCAGGGGCAATATCCGTAACCAACGGCCCGAGGACGTAGAAGGGTGCGCCGTGGCACAGCCGTTTTTCCAGCAGCATGTTGGCGGCGATTTCGTTCAGCACCATGTGGCCCGGCCCTTCGATCATGACCTGTACGTTATGTTCCCACGCCCGTTTGGTCAGCTCACCCAGGGTAATGAGTTCTTCAATCTGAGCGGCGTCGGTGGCGTCATGGGTACAGCCAGGACGGCAGGCGTCGCCCAGGCTCAGGGTAACGTCGTATTTTTCACAAATGTCCAGGAGACGGTCGTAATATTCATAGAACGGGTTTTCCTGGTCGTTCATTTCCATCCAGGCAAAGAGCAGAGAGCCGCCGCGGGATACGACGTTGGTCAGGCGGGGATTGCGCTTAATCCGTTCTGCCGTCTTGCGGTTCATGCCGCAGTGAATGGTCATGAAATCGACGCCGTCTTCCGCGTGCTGTTCGACGACGGAGAAAAATTCGTCCACGGAAATGTCTTTCAGGTCTTTATCCAGCATGCCTACGGCATCGTACATGGGAACTGTGCCGATCATGGCCGTCGACATACCGACGAGTTTGCGGCGGAATTCCCGGGTTTTGCCGAAATTGCTCAAGTCCATAATGGCTTCGGCTTTCATATTGATGGCGTTCTGTACTTTTTCCAGTTCTTCTTCGTGGTTGTTGTGTTCCGGCGATACGCCCAGGTTGACGTTGATTTTCGTGCGGCAGTCCTTGCCGACAGCTTCCGGCGACAGGCTGGTATGCAGCTTATTGGCCGGAATGGCGACTTTGCCTTCGGCAATGAGGCCCATCAGTTTTTCTACGGCCATTTTTTCTTTTTCCGCTACGATTTTCATCTGCGGCGTTACAATGCCCTTACGGGCAGCATCCATTTGCGTCGTGTAATCCATCACTCACAAAACCTCCTACAAATCTGTATGATACAATCCAAAAACAGGTATTAAAAAAGCCCGCCTCAGCAGGCAGGCAGGCGCTACGGCAGTGCATGCTTCCCTACGTCGGCATTATCCGAATCAGGTAGATAAGGGACAAGCGCTAATCCGAACGCTTTCTCAGCCATAACGGCGCCCCCAGCTTCTTTATATATCTTGCTATAGTATAATACATTCATGAAAACATTGCAACTATGGCGGCATATCCCCCGGCCATGAAGGCCGCAAAAAGCCGGCTGGACTGCGCGCTGCAGCCAGCCGGCTTCTGTCTGTCCGGCAACTGCCGTTTCCGGAGACCCAGGGTCTATTTGCTTTCCCGTTCCCGTACTTTCTGCAGTACGTCTTCGGCCATGCGGGCCCGGGCTTTAATGACGTTGTTGCCGTTTTTGATGTCTTCAGGATAGAAACTGCTCTTATACTTGCTCTTCTTCGTCTTGGTCACCATTTCTTTGAGCTGAATGGTCTGTTCGTCCATATTATACACGTAGGTGCAGTAATCGGTCGTGTCGCCCGACGTTTCTACGGTCTTGAACTCGAGGACTTCCCGGCCCATATCATAGGTGATCCTGGCAGAATCCATATCGATAGCCGTGTACTGATTGTACTGCCATATGTCCTTGGCCGCAAAGGCGGTCGCCGAAATGGCCAGCGTCATGGCAACGGCTGCCAGTATTTTCTTTGTCTTCATATATACACCCTCCTTGTTGCTTATACTCCTGAGGTTATTATATCATGAACGCTGTGAAAATAGAAGGGCACTGCCTGGTCAGGGCATGGACGGCATGTTGCGGCCGTGGAAGATTTCCTGCATTTCCTGACGCACCAGGCGGCGGATCTGCCGCTGCTGCCGTTCCGTCAGCTCATCGGCGTTTTTATTGAACAGATAGTTGTTCAGATCAAAGTCTTTCAGCATCATTTTCGTATGGAAAATGTTTTCCTGATAGACGTTGACGTCGATCATGTCGTAGCGGCGGCGGGTCTGATGGGATATGTAGTTCTGAATGGAATTGATGCGGTGGTCGATGAACAGCTTTTTCCCGCTCACATCGCGCGTAAAGCCGCGGACGTGATAGTCAAGGGTGACAATATCCGAATCAAAGCTGTCGAGGAGATAGTTCAGGGCATTGAGAGGCGAAATACGGCCGCACGTGGACACGTCAATATCGGCGCGGAAGGTCATAATCCCTTTCTGCGGATGGCTTTCCGGATAGGTGTGAACTGTCAGATGGCTCTTGTCCAGATGACAGACTACGTCGGCATCCTGCGGTTCCACCGGTTCTTCGGAAATGAGGATAGTCACGCTCGCGCCCTGGGGCTCATAGTCCTGACTGGCAATGTTCAGGATATGGGCGCCAATGACGGAAGATACATTCTGCAGGATACGGGTCAGCCGGGCCGCATTGTACTGTTCGTCAATATATTCGATATACTGACGCCGTGCTTCTTCGCTGATAGCATAACAGATGTCATACATATTAAAGCTCAGGGTCTTGGTCAGATTATTGAACCCATACAGTCTCAGTTTTTTCATTTTCATGATTATCACTCGCACCTTTTCCACAGGATTTGCAGGAATCTGCGTTTATGTTCGTAATTCGTGTATGCTTACTTCAGTCAGTACGCCGTCATCAATGCGGCAAATGGCATAGGTTCCCTTCCGTCCGTCCCGAGGCAGGGAAATGCTGCCAGGATTGAGAATAGTCAGACCATCCCGTTCTTCACAGAACCGGCGGTGCGTATGGCCAAATACGACCAGAGAAGCACCGCAGCGCTTCCCCAGAGCCGCCAGTTTTTCGATTCGCTCTGATCCATACCACTGGTGGCCGTGAATGGCCACGATGGAAATGCCGCCGATCTGCACCGTCCGGCACTCAGGCGTTCGGGTCTGGGTCCGATAGTCATTATTTCCCAGCACGGCGTATACGGGCACGCCCGTATACACGGCCAGATCATCGCCGTCTTCGCAGTAGTCACCGCAGTGAATCCAGGCTGCTACGTCCGGCGCCTGGTTTACCATGGCTTCCAGCGGCTGAAACCGGCCATGACTGTCGCTGACGATGCCGACGTATACGGTACTCATGACAGGGCCTCTACGAGCTGTTTCAGAGCCCTTCCGCGATGGCTGATGGCATTTTTTTCATCCATGGACAGTTCGGCCATGGTCTTGCCCAGGGACGGGACATAAAACAGGGGATCATAGCCAAAGCCGTTATGACCGGCATAAAAATCGCGCAGTATGCCTTGACACTGGCCTTCTTCCAGAATCCGCCGGCCGTCAGGAAACAGCAGGGCCAGGACGCAGACATAGCGAACAGTCCGCTTTTCCGGCGGAAAGGCGGACAAATCGGCAATGAGCTTCCGGTTATTGGCTTCATCATCACAGTCCGGGCCGGCATAGCGGGCCGAATACACGCCGGGCCGGCCATTGAGGGCGTCAGCAAGGATACCCGAGTCATCAGCCAGGCAGGGCAGGCCGGAAGCCTTCATGTAATATTCCGCTTTCAGGCAGGCATTTTCGGCAAAGGTCGTCCCTGTTTCTTCAGGCTCTGTAATATGGGGGCAGACCTGACGGATTGGCAGGACATCGAAGCCCAGCGGTTCCAGGACGCTGCGGAATTCACGTATTTTTCCGGCATTATGCGTTGCCAGTACTAATTTCTCCATGGTCTGCTCCCCTATTTGCCGGCGCCTTTGACGAAGTGGGCATAATTTTTGATAATAACAATAGGCGTCTTCTGCGATGCATTGCCAAAGGGATTGTTGATGAGAATTTTGGCGATTTCCTGGGGATTGAGTCCGCGGGAATGGCCCAGTACGGCAGCACGCTTGAGGTCGTTGACGTCGGCGACGCAGGCGCCATAGCAGCCCAGGCGCTGTTTGATTTTTTCGGCAACTGTATCCGGTTCGGCCGGACCGTAAACGATGCATTTGTCAAAAGGCGGCATCGTACCGGTAACATCATCGGTAAGGGATGCCTGGCGGCACAGCTGATACCACACGCCGTTCTTGCCGATGAGCTTGGCCAGGAAGCCGAGGATGAAGCAGAACAGCATTTTCCATTCGCCTTCCAGTTCCATAGCGGCCTGCATGCCGTACAGGCTGGCCATGCTGCCTTCACCGGGCACAAAGCGGCGCATGAGGCGTGCCTGCCACGACGGCGTCAGTTCTTCCGGACGGGTATAGCGGTGCTGCGTAATGGCGACAACACTTTCGGCGGTGCAGACAATATCGTCTGGGCCGACGAGGGGTTTGGCGTATTCTTCGATAGCGTCGACAATGTTGTCTTTATCTGTAAGAATTCGGGTCTTAACGGGGACTAATTTTAATTCTGCCATTCCAAACTACCTCCTAGTGCAGTTCCAGTTCATGCTGGACTTCCGAAGCTTTCAGGGTAATGCGTGCTTTGTGAATATACCATTCACTGCGGGATACGACCTGATATACCAGGTCAATGGGCATATCAGGGAAGGTCTTCAGATCTTCGCGAATGTTGTGATTTTTGCTGACCAGCGCAATGGTGACGCGGACGCTGCTGCCTTCACCAGGATAGTAAATAACCGATTCCCAGTAATTGTCATCCCGTTCAGCTGCCGTATTGGCCAGCTGGGAATGGACGATGCATTTGTCATACTGTTCCCGCGGCAGCAGGGTGCGGGGATAAAAATCCATAATCGTACCGAGCTGACGGCCGGCGTTGCGGAAAGGAACTTCCGTTTCAAATACGGCCGTATCGGCTGTTATTTCTTTCAGCACGAAAGGCTTGCGGCGGCGCGCTTCAATGACGAAGCGGGCATCGCCCTGGCGCCAGGCAAAGAGGCGGAACAGCAGGTACAGGACGGCAACGATGCCGATAAGGGCAACAACTACATTGATGAGTACATAAAATAACACGGCACAGGACTCCTTTTCACTGATATGGAATGAATAATACTGCCTATGAGGTAAAGGAAATAGTTTCGGTCGTAAACTCGTTGGCCGGAATCAGATGGGATGCCAGCAGTCCGCCCCGGGCAGCCTCGGCGGTAAAGCACAGCTTCAGGTATCCCGGCTCAGGACTGGTATTGAGAATACCGTCTTTTTTCAGCACTTCCAGCGTCTGCAGGGCCATTTCGTGAGCCGGGTCGACAAAGGCAATGGTGTCGCCGCACAGCTCTTCAAAGAGGGGCTGCAGAAAGGGAAAATGGGTGCAGCCGAAAATGGCCGTATCGGCGCCTGAAGCCAGGACGGGAGCCGTATACTGCCGGAGGGGCGCCATCACTTCTTCGCCGGACAGGATGCCCCGTTCGACGAGATTGGCCAGGGCCGGGCAGGCCTGCTCGACAATTTCGATCTGCGGGTCCATGGCAGCTGCCACTTTGCGGTGACTGTGATTGGCTATGGTAAGATCCGTAGCAAAGACGGCGATTTTCTTGGTCGTACTGATTTCACTGGCCGTGCGGATGCCGCGGCTCATGCCGATGAGCGGATAAGGCACTTCGTTTTTCACCGTATCGTAGGCCACGGCTGTCGCCGTATTACAGCCAATGGCGACGAGCTTGACGTCATGAGCGGTCATGAAGCGGAGAATGTCCCGCGTATAGGTCAGAATTTCTTCCGGTGTCCGGGACCCATAGGGATTGCGCTTCGTGTCGCCGACATAGATGATGTTTTCATGAGGCAGGAGCATGCGCAGCTTACTGACGACAGTCAGGCCGCCTACTCCTGAATCAAATACGCCAATAGGACGGTCCTTACTGTTCACGGGCTGCTCCTCCCTGCAGGGCTGACTGGCGATCCTGATCGTACTGTGCTTTCAGCCGGTCGTAGGCTTCATCATGCAGGCGCGTAACGGCGCCGGTCTTCCTGTTGGTAAAGACGTTCTGCGACGTCCCTTCAGCCAGCAGCAGTCCGTCTGACTGCCGCAGAATCCGGTAGGAATATACCATCTGTGCCCGCGACAGCTTCGTCAGCCGTGTTTCAATGGCAATGGTATCATCGAAGTTAATGGGATGAATGTATTCGCAGGATACACTTTTAATGGGAAATAAAATTCCCTCTTCCATCAGTTCGAACAAATCGACGCCGGCCTGCTTCAGATAGGCACAGCGGCCGCATTCGAACCAGCGAATGTGATTGGAATGATGGGCAATGCCCATCATATCGGTTTCGTAAAACCGTACTTTTTCAATAACCGTAATCATGGTCTTCTGCTCCTAAGTATAAAAACGCGCTCCCATTATTTTACGATGATAGCCTATGTTTGTCAAAGAAATTTCACTGTTTTCCGGAGAAAACAACAATTCCAACATGACTGTTTCATGTTGGAATTGTATACATCCTTATAGTTTTACAAAGGGAAACATATGACGGACTTTTTCAATGTGCTCCGGTTTGACATAGGTACCGGCAAAGCGCAGCGCCGCAGCAGCGACGGCGGCATCGTCCAGCCAGCCCAGGCCCATAAGGGCATCGGGAACGAAATCAAGGGGCAGAATGATATACCCCAGGGCTCCCATGAGGGCCAGTTTGACGAAGGTCGGCGTGTCCTTGTCCTGGATGCAGTAAAAGATCGTCAGCATTTTGGGCAGAAAGCGGACGCGCCGTCCTGTTCCCCGAATGAAGCGGACAAATTTTCCCGGCGTATAAAAGCGGGCAAAAAAGCTCAGCACCTTCCACATATACGGCGCTCCTTATTTGTCTTCCAGCGGATTTTTCTTCGCATCTTCCATGGCGGCCTTTACCTGATCGGCTACGGTTTCATCAGCCTTGTCTGCCGGTTTGGCTTCTTCCACGGCCGGTTCTGAAACGGCTGCTTCCGGTTCTGCCGATGCAGCTTCTGCCGGCTGTTCAGGAGCTGCTGCCGGAGTTTCTTCTGCAGCACTTTCTGCAGCGGCGGCTTTCTGGGCAGCTTCTTTTTCTTCGATAATTTCTTCTACCATGTCGTTCTGATGGCGAACGCTGTAGTACAGTTCCTGCCCTTTTTCCTTGACGTCCTGCAGTTTATCCTTCGCCGTATTGCCCCATTTCTTCATGAAATCAATGGTTTCATCACCAAGCGGCACGTTTTTCAGCGGACTTTCGCGGAGCCGGTCGACCTGTTCGCGGGCTTTGTCTTTCCATTCTGACATCATTTCGACATAGGGACCCATATCGCTGGGCATGCCGTCTTTCATCCAGCGCTGTGTAACCTTGCCCAGGCTGTACGTAATGCCGACGGCAACGGGAACCTGGATGACGCTGAACGGAATGAGCGTCGTCAGAATATTGCCGAGCATGCGGCTTCCGACGGCACCGAGAAAAGCAATGAGAGCCCTTTCGGTCAGTTTGACGTTGTATACGCGGGCAATGCGGCTGACCAGATATACTTCATTGGCCATCAGAGCAACCGTGCCGAGAAGCGGCGCAACGACGATAGCGCCGGCCCGGGCAGCAGCCCAGCGGCACAGCGTTTCTACCTTGACGTCTGCATCTTCAGAGGACTGATCGATAGCGTCGACGACTTCCATGGTCTTGGCATCGGCGGGAACGGCCGTTTCACCCTGCTGCTTCAGGGCTGCCAGTTCTTCTTTTAATTGTGTAATTTCTTTCTGTAATTCTTCTACTGTTTTAGTAACTTCTTCTGCCATTTGAAACACCCCATTTTGACAAAAAAATTAATGTAATATGTTTATTGTCCCACTTTTTTACCAGCTTGTCAAACCTCCGTCTACAGGAAGGACAGCAGCTGTAATAAAGGAAGCGTCACTGCTGAGGAGAAAGGCCGCTGCCCGGCCTACTTCTTCCGGTTTGGCCAGGCGGTACAGGGGATACTGCTCTTTCATGGCGTCAATGGTAAGGGTCGGATCGGCCTGCAGCTGCCGCTCCAGCAGCGGCGTTTCCACGTCGCCTGGACACAGGCAGTTGACCCGTACCTGATGAGGCGCTGCTTCCAGGGCCAGGGACCGCGTAAAGGCCACGACGGCGCCTTTTGTGGCGCTGTACAGGGAGCAGCCCACGTTTCCCTGTATGCCTGCGTCGCTGCTGATCGTCACAATGGCGCCGACAGTGCCCTTGAGATGAGGCAGGGCGTACCGGCACAGGGATATGGTGCCGTATACGTTGACGGCAAACAGGCGCTGCATATCTTCGCTGGCCGTGTTTTCCAGGAGCTTTTCTTCATACTGCCCTGCCGAAGTTACCAGGCCGTCCAGGCGGCCAAAGTGCTCGACTGTCTGCTGTACCATGGCGGCACAGTCGGCATCGCTGCTGACATCGCCGGGAATATACACGGCATCCCTGCCGAGCCGTTCCAGAGCCTGCGCGCCCCGCTCTGCACTGCGGCCGCTGACGGCAACGCGCCACTGCCGTTCCAGCAGGACCGCTGCCGTAGCCAGGCCGATGCCCGATGTGCCGCCGCTGATAAGGGCCACTTTTTTCGTCATATCCTCGTCTCCTATTCCATCAAGTCCGTAGCAAATACGAGTTCAATGCCCGAGTCCTGCAATTCATCGGTCATTTCCTGCAGCGCTTCCAGCGTACGGGGCCGGCAGTGGCCGATAATGACGGCACTGCCGTTGCGCCGGGCAATATCCAGGCCCTGACGCAGGCGGGCTTTAATAGCTTCCACGTTGGCCTCATTATCGATAAACAGGTTGTTGCGGCTCGTAGCGACGCCCATGGCGGCAGCAGTCTGTTCGCCTACAGAGGCGCTGTTCGTACGGCTGTCCAGATAGGCCAGGCCGCGCTGTTTCAGCACGGTCATGACATCTTTCATGAGCCGCGGGTCCGCTGTGGCCAGAGAGCCCTGATGATTGTTCATGCCGACAGCATACGGCACCTGATCCAGCAGTTCGTTGGCCGTTGCCGTGACCTTGCTGTCGCTCATATCTTCGCCAATGAAGACTTCTTCCGATGATGTCGTGTTAAGGGGCTGCATGGGCATGTGAACGAAGATTTTCCGGCCTGCTGCATGACCGCTGCGGGCCGATTCAGCTGTATAGGCTTTATCAGGCATGACGGCATAGGTCAGCGGGAACGGAAGGGCATTCATTTTTTCCAGCGTGCGGAGATCGGCGCCGCAGTCATCAATGACAATGGCCAGGCGTCCTTCCACGTGAGCCGGCTTCTTTGTCTTCGGCGGCGCTGTCGGTTCCTGCTTTGTTTCTTCCGCCGGCTGCTGCATATCCTCCGGCGCCGTCGTAACCGAGCCTTCCGGAGCATTCATGATCAGGTTCTTCATATTGTCGATCAGGTCGGTGTGAATTTCCGGCTTCGTTACGTACAGCTTGTCCGTTATGAGGTAGAGCTGTTCGCCATCCAGCATATCGAAATAGGCAATATCGTACTCGACCACGTCTTTTCCTTCGGCTGTCGTCGCCTGTGTGCTGTACAGCACGGCCTTGCCGCCGCTCTTCTGCAGCAGCCGGTCCAGGGATTCTTTGGAGAATTCTTCTGACGGAACGACCAGAGTACTCCGCGTCGTCCAGCGAATGGTTCCGCCTGTAGCCCGCCGCGGTGCTGTCCGGTCTTCTGTTTTCAGCTCTGTCGTGCGCGTCTTCTGGGCTTTCAGCCATTCTGCCACGGCTTCGTGCATATCCTGCGACGCATCGGTATATACGGCATCGACGCCGTCATCAGCAGGGGCTTCCAGATTTTCCATTTTCGTATCAGCCTGCACGGAATCGCGGGGCTGCGTATCCTGGTACCAGTATGCGCCGGCACAGATGGCCACGGCAAGAAAGATAATGCTCAACGGGCGGATAGCCGACCGCGATGTCCGGCTCCGTCGTCTGTTTGTTCGCTTCAAGTCCTATTCCTCCTAAAAAAAGACCGGCTGCAGCCTGCCTATACAGCAGACCGCTCCGGCCGGTTATACAGATTCACCCGTACATACTGTACGGCACAGTGACGATGCCTTTTCCTCTTCCGGCAGCAGGAGCCTGCGGATATGGTCACTGATGATACGGGCGCCGTCGCAGTGGCAGGACAGGCTGGCCTGTGACATGCGCTGCAGTGTCTCCGGATGGGACAGCAGCTGCTGCACCACACTGCTCAGGTTATCCACTTTCTTTACCCAGCAGGCACAGCCTTTTTCCTGCATATAAGCGGCATTGGCTTCTTCCTGGCCGGGGATGGAGCTGTACAGCACCATGGGGACCTGAATAGTTGCTGCTTCGGTACAGGTCAGGGCGCCGGGTTTGGTGACGAGCAGCGCTGCCTGAGCCATGAGTTCGGGAATATGGTTGGTATACCCCAGGACGCGGACAGGATGGCGAAGTTCCTGCCGCAGCTGGCTGATTTCATCGTACAGGTCGGCATTATGGCCGGTTACGACCGTAAAGGTACCGACAGCATCGATCTGATCCAGTCGGACCAGGGCCTGCCGGATCGATCCCATACCCAGGCCGCCGCCCATAATCAGTATATTCGTATCGGCTGCAGCCGTTCGTCTTCCCTGCCAGTGCAGCTGCTGAAAGGCCCTGCGGACGGGAATGCCCGATACGACAATGCGCCGGCCGTCAATGCCCTGGCGCATGAGCAGGTCTTTCAGCGGCGATGCGGCAACACAGTACAGGTCCATTTGCGGATAGACCCATAACTGATGGATGGCAAAATCCGTAATAACGCCGACGAGGGGAATATGGAGACGGCGCTGCCGTTTCAGCAGAGCTGCCGCCCCTGCCGGGAAGGGATGGGTAAAGACGAGAAGATCCGGCTTCTTTTCAGCGACGACGCGGAGCATGCGCTGCCGCAGTCCCCAGGCAACCAGGGTCTTGACGATGGTTCCCTTTTTGTATCCCTGAGAAGAATAGTACAGCAAATCGTATACAATGGGAAATAAATCCAGCATTTTTATGTATGTTTCCTTGACGATATTGTCGATAGACAGGACGTCATTAGACAGGAAATCGATATGTTCGGCATCCCAGTCTTCCGGAAGAGCCCTGACGTATTCTTCCACTGCCCGGGCTGCCTGCGTATGGCCTGTGCCGATGGAAGCCGACAGGATCAACACTTTTTTCTTCGTCATAGTCATTCCTTCTTTTCAGCAGAAGCTGCAGGTATATCCATACTCTACAGTACGACAACAAGCGGGAAAAGAAAAGGACCGGTTTCTACGCGGTCCTCCTTGCTATTGCATTATTTATTGTTGACCATATCTTTCAGCTGTTTGCCAGCTTTGAATGCCGGCGTCTTGGATGCTTCAATATGGATGACCTGATTGTCGCGGGGATTGCGGCCTTCACGAGCTTTTCTCTGCCGTACTTCAAAGGTGCCGAAGCCGATAATCTGTACTTTATCGCCAGCAACCAATCCTTCGCTGATCGATTCAAATACGGCCTTTACTGCTTTTTCAGCGTCTTTTTTTGTCAAATCCGATTTCTGTGCAACACTTGCGATTAATTCTGTCTTATTCATATTTACATCCTCCTTTAATTAGCTGCATCATTCGTTTTCCTGCACGGGGCCCGGCTCTCCTGGCCTGCGGCGTTCCAGCTGCTTTGCTTCGTTCCAGAAGGAATCGAGCTCATCCAGGGAAAACGCATTCCAGGGACGTCCAGACGTGCGGACCCGTTCTTCTACGTGGGAAAAACGGCGGCGAAACTTGCTGTTCGCCCGATGCAGCGCGCATTCCGGCTCGATATGATACCGCCGGCATACATTAGCAAAGACAAACAGTACGTCGCCGGCCTCTTCTTCCATATGGTCCCACTGGCCTTCGCGAACAGCCTCCTGAAACTCCTGCCATTCTTCGCTCAGCTTTTCCAGCACGTCTTCTGTCGTGTTCCATTCGAATCCGACTTTCGCCGTCTTCTCCTGCAGCTTATAGGCTTCCAGCAGCGATGGCAGACCCTTGACAACGCCGTCCAGCAGCCGTTCGTGGCGCTGCCGCCGTTCGTCCTGCTTTAATCTATCCCAGTTTAACATACTAGCGCCCTGATTTTCAAGGCTTTTTTCGCCAAAAACCCGGGGATGACGGTGAATCATCTTTTTTGTGATGGCGTCGACAATATCCTGAGCGGAAAAATATCCCCCTTCTTCGGCAATGCGGGCATGAATGACGACCTGATACAGGACATCGCCCAGTTCTTCCCGTATGCCGTCTATGTCGCCTTCATCGACGGCATCGAGCATTTCATATACTTCTTCCAGCAGAAAGCGGCGCAGCGTACGGTGAGTCTGGGCTTTATCCCAGGCGCAGCCGCCTTCACCGCGCAGGGCGGCCATGACCGTGACAATAGGCGTCATATCAAAGGACATGGCGTCAGTCGGCACGACCTTTCGGCATTCTTCTTCCACCATCTGCCGGACTTTTTCGGCCATAGCCGGACCGCCCGGCACGGTATGAACAATATCCCGGATTTGCGCCGTTTCTGCAAGGTAGGCGGCAATAGGCCGGTACGTCTGTTCGAACCCGTCGTCCCAGCCTTTCTGGTCTGTGCCGATATAGATAATTTCAATGTGTCCCATAGAGTTTCTCCTTATCAAATCCTGTTACGCTCCCATCTTGCGTACTGCCCGGGCCAGTTTGGGGCCAATCAGAGGCAGGCGGGCTACATCGTCTGCCGAAAGGGCGCGCAGCAAAATCAGGCCCAGTACATAGACGGCAGCAGCGGCCGCCATGGCCAGCAAGGTAGCGCCCGTATTTCCCAGGAGCAGACGCAGGCCGTGATGGACAAACCAGGCTGTGCCGGCCATGGCAGCGGCTGCGATGAACAGGCGGCCCATATATCCCCACTGCACACTGTAGCCGATGAGGCGGCGGGAAAAATACAGATTCAGCAGCGTCGCCACGGCCAGATCGGCATTGGTCGCCCAGGCTGCCCCTACTTCTCCCAGCCAGGGAATGGCTGTCAGCTGCCAGCTCAGTACGATTTTTACCACAGCAGCAGCGGCCATATTGAGCAGGGGAATACCAGTCCTGCCCATCCCCTGAAGAAGGCCGCTCGTAATCTGCTGCAGGCCAATGAGAAAGACAGAAATGGAAAGAACGCAGATCGAAGGTCCTGCAGCTGCCGTGGCATAGAGCATCTTTGAAATGGGCGCTGCCAGTACGGCCAGGCCGCAGCAGGCCGGAATGGTAATGCTGCAGGCAATGCGCATAGCCGTGTGGACCCGCTTCATGACGCCGGCAATATCGCTGCGGGAATAGGCTGCCGATACGGCCGGTACCAGGCTGGTAGCCAGGGAAATCGTCAGGATGGTCGGCAGCTGGACCAGACCGTTGGCCATGCCCGTCAGATAGCCGAACAAGGTCGTCGCTTCCTGTACGGTATAGCCGGCAGCTTCCAGACGCTGGGGCACAATGAATACATCTATGCTGGCAACGGCCGGCAGCAGCATATTGGCAGCCGCAACGGGCACGGCCAGGAGGGCCAGCCGCTTAATAACAGAGGCAGCAGAACCGACAGAAGCGGCGGTCTTCTCCACTGCCCTATGCCGGCAGTGCCGATAATACAGAAAGGCAATGACTCCCAGTCCGGCAGCTGCACCGGGAACGGCGCCGAAAGCTGCGCCGGCTGCGGCCAGCTCCAGTCCATAAGGAAGGAAGAACCAGGCCAGGAGCAGCATCGTGCAGACCCGGACTCCCTGATCGGCCATCTGCGATACTGCCGTCGGCGTCATGAGCTGGAGGCCCTGAAAGTATCCGCGAAAGCAGCACGTCAGCATGGAAATCGTCAGAGCCGGTGCCAGGACGACGAGGGGCAGCAGAGCCCGTGTATCGTGAAGAACTCCGCAGGCTACGAGAAGCTGCGCGCCGACGGCCATGGCCAGGCCGCAACCCACGGCCAGCACGGCCACGACGGCCAGGGTGACGTGAAAAATCCGCCTGGCGCCGCCGGGATTTCCCTTGGCAATCTGTTCGGCCACCATAATGGATACGGCAATGGGAATGCCTGCACCGGCTACGCTCAGGAACAGAATGTATACGGGATAGGCCATCTGATACAGGCCAATCCCTTCCCCGCCCAGGAAGCGTGACAGGAGAATGCGATTGACGCCACCCAGCAACTTGACAACAATGCCGGCAGCGGTCAGAATCATAGCACCCTGCAAAAAGGATGTTTTAGTCAAGGGAATTCCCCTTTCTCAGCGATAAAAAGGTCTTCAGCAAATAGGCGATGAAGGTCAGCAGATCCGGTTCTGCCGGAATGGATACGCGAAGCATGAGGGGATTGCCCGGTACGGGACGGATACGGCGCCGCAGGACAGCTGTAAGCTCACTGGATCTGGGCATATACGCCGGATCGTGCCATTTGATTTCCAGGACATCCCGCTTCTGCGAAATAAGGGCAATGTGGGCTTCCTGGGCCTGGAGCCGCAGGCGGGTTACCTGCAGCAGGGTCTGTACCGGCTTGGTCGGCTTGCCGTACCGGTCGAGCAGTTCCTGTTCCAGAGACTGCAGAGCTTCTTCCGTGTCGATGCTGACCATGCGCTGGTACATTTCGATTTTCTGGCCGCCATTGCTGATATAGGCATCATCAATGAAAGCATCGGCATGAATTTCCAGCACCGTATCGGCTTTTTCCGGTTCTGCCTCCTTACCGGACTGAGCCTTGGCAATGGCTTCTTCCAGCATATGACAGTACATGGCAAAGCCGACGCTGGCAATGTTGCCGTGCTGTTCCCGGCCCAGGAGATTGCCGGCGCCGCGTATTTCCAGATCGCGCATGGCAATTTTAAATCCTGACCCCAGTTCGGTAAATTCTTTAATCGCCTGGAGCCGCTTTTCCGCCACTTCGGACAATACCTTGTCGCGGCGGTACAGGAAATAGGCATAGGCCAGGCGGTGGCTTCGTCCGACACGGCCGCGCATCTGATACAGCTGGGACAGGCCGAAGTGATCGGCATCGTAAATAATAATCGTATTGGCATTAGCTACGTCCAGACCGTTTTCGACGAGACTGGAACACAGGAGGATGTCGTATTTTCCTTCGTAGAAGTCAAACATTACCTGTTCCAGCATGCCGCCGGCCATCTGTCCATGGGCAATGCCGATGGTAATATCCGGCAGAATTGCCTGCAGTTCATCTTTCATGCGTTCAATCGTTTCTACGCGGTTGTAGACGAAAAATACCTGGCCGCCCCGCCGTTTTTCCCGCATCACTGCGTCGCGGACGATACGGGCGTCGTATTCCGTCACATAAGTCTGTACGGGAAACCGGTCTGTCGGCGGCGTTTCGATGACGCACATTTCCCGCAGGTTAACCAGAGACATATGGAGCGTTCTGGGAATCGGCGTGGCACTCAGGGTAAGGACGTCGATATGAGCGGCCCAGGCCTTCCACTTTTCTTTCTGCGCAACGCCGAACCGCTGTTCTTCATCGACGACGAGGAGGCCGAGCTGCTTGAAGACGACCCGTTTGTTGAGCAGACTGTGCGTGCCAATGAGGATGTCAATATCGCCGCTGGCCGTGCGGGCCAGAATATCTTTTTTCTCTTTAGCCGACCGGAACCGGTTAAGAACGTCGCATTCGATGCCAAAAGGAGCAAACCGTTCCGTAAAGGTCTGAAAATGCTGCTGTGCCAGGACTGTCGTCGGCACGAGAACAGCGACCTGTTTGCCTCCCATGACGGCCTTGAAAATGGCCCGCATGGCCACTTCCGTCTTGCCGAAACCCACGTCGCCGCAGACCAGGCAGTCCATGGGGAAAGGCTTTTCCATGCTCCGCTTGATAGTGGCCACAGCCTTGAGCTGGTCTTCCGTTTCTTCATAGGGAAACTCTTCTTCAAACTCTTTCTGATACGGCGAATCAGGCGGAAACGCATAGCCCTTGACCACTTCCCGCTGGGCATAGAGGGCCACCAGCTTTTCTGCCAGATCTGTAATGGATTTCTGCGCCTTTTTCCGCGCTTTCTGCCAGTCACTGCCGCCCATGCGGCTCAGCTTCGGCGTGTTTCCTTCATTGCCGATATACCGCTGCAGGAGCTTCAGCTGTTCTGTAGGCACGTATAAGATGTCCTTGCCGGCATAGTGGATTTCCAGGTAATCCTTGTGGACGCCGTCCAGTTCAATGGTCTTAATCCCTTCATACCGACCAATGCCGTGTGTTTCGTGAACGACGTAGTCACCAGGCTTCAGGTCGGAAAAGACATTGATTTCCTGTCCCTTGGCGACGCGGTGACGGAGCCGCCGCTTCTGCATGCCGTAAATATCCCGTTCAGCCAGGACGATGAGCTTGGCGTAGGGCAGTTCAAAGCCGTTTCGGATTTCGCCGTCTGCCAGATAGACGCCGCCTGCCGGGCAGGTGCCGTTTTCTTCGTAGGCCTGCGGGGATATTCCCTTCTGACTCAGCCATGATGTCAGCGTCGCCCGCCGTTCTTTGCTGCCCAGAATGAAGAGGACCGTATTCTGATCCTGCCGCCAGTGATTCAGTTCTTCTTCGAGCAGTTCAAACTGCTTCTGGAAGCTGGCCATCATCTTGGCTGTAAAGCTGGACGACGAATCGATGGTCATGTCGGGGACGGACTGCGCCAGCAGGGACAGGACGATCTGCGAAGCCTGGCGCGGTGCCGAAGCGGCTTTCTGCCACGAGCACAAAGCGCCCTTGAACAGATCCGATTCTTTCAGCAGTTTTTTTACATTGTCCCGTATGCGGTTCGGCTCATCCCAGATGAGGACGCCATCGTCTACATATTCCAGAAGGGTACACGATTCGCCGGCATCATCCTGTTCCAGAGAAAAGGGCAGGAGCCGCACAGTGTGCACCGTTTCTTTGGCTTTCTGCGTATTAACATCAAAAAAGCGCAGTCCTTCTACAGTATCGCCAAAGAACTCGATTCGCAGCGGGTCCGGCTGGTTTACGGCATATACGTCGATAATATCGCCGCGGACAGCAACGTGGCCGCGCCGTTCGACCATATCGGCCCGTTCGTAGCCACTGTCAATGAGATGCTGCAGGAGCTGATCCCGGTCATAATCCTTCCCTTCCGTCAGCTCTGCCGCACCGTCGTCAATACGATTTGGCGAGACGACGTACTGCAGCGCTTCTTCCCCGGTGGCAATGACGACACAGGGCGTCTTTTCCCGCAGTTTTCCCAGAACTTCCATCTGCCGGGCCGACCGTTCCAGACTTTTGGCTGTCGTCGTAAACATGGCCTTATCGACAAAGGGAAAGTCCAGAACCTGCAGTTCCGGCGCAAAAAAATGCAGATCTGTCTGCCAGGCCAGGAACTGATCTTTTGACGGTACGATGATGACAGCAGGCTTCTGGAGTTCACACAGGGCAAGGCCTGTAAAGGCGCTTTTTACGGAGCCGCCGAGGCCAAAAATGCTGTGACAGCCAGGCTGCGAAAACTTGGCGGCTGCCTTTGGGATCATGTCATCCTGATCCATCCATTGAAACACATTGTTCATTTGACGTTTTCCTCATAGAAAATGGGGCCTTAGACGCGCTAAAGCCCTGCACAGCAGTAACATAAAGTAATGATGGTATGTATTATATCATATTTTTCGGATGCACGCATGGAAATTTGACAGGACACGGCAAAAGAAGGCGATGCAAGACTGCCGGAAGGCAGCATAACGCAAGAGCGGCACTATCCTCGATCCTGACGGAAGGAGAAACAGTGCCGCTGTTCCTGTGTACGGGACGGGACTCCCCTGCGCATGCCGCCGCACGGCTGCAGAAGTTCCTACTGCTGTACGACTTTAAAGATGACCCGTTCTGCACAGTCTGGACACTGTACAGGCGATTCCCACAGGGAACCCTGACGGCCGGCAAATACATAGGGATACAGGGCCTGCAGCGCTGTCATGCACAGTTCGCCGCTCTTTTCCTTGTTAACAATGGGGCCGTCGAAGACGACTTCATCGCCTACCTTATAGTGATCACAGTTTGATTCGGTTACTACTAATTTTACCTTGTACTTGTCCATTCCTGATTCCTCCTAACAGTGATAAAGAACGGCGTTACCTCCGAAAGGTAACGCCGTCGTTACTACGTGTTTACTATACAGCGGTCAGGGCCGCATTGTCAAGGTATTGACCGAATCATTCAACGTTCACTGGCCTGCAGGAAGGAATCGGCCAGGGCCGCTTCTTCTTCATAGGTCATGGGCTTTCCGGCAATGCCTTCTTTCGTCGCACATGCTGCTACGGCAGCGGCGACGGCAATGGTTACGCGGTGGTCAAAGGCATCAGGAAGAATATAGTCTTCCCGCAGCCCTTCCTGCCGGGCAACAGAGGCAATGGCTCTGGCAGCGGCCAGTTTCATGCCTTCACTGATATCGGAAGCATGACAGTCGATGGCGCCGCGGAAGATTCCCGGAAAGACGAGGACGTTGTTGACCTGATTGGGAAAATCAGACCGGCCGGAACCGACGATGGATGCGCCTGCTTCCTTTGCCTCGTGCGGGTAAATTTCCGGAATGGGATTGGCCATGGCAAAGACGATATTGTCGTCGGCCATGGAGGCAATCATCTCTTTCGTAACCAGACCGCCGCGGGATACGCCGATGAATACGTCTTTGCCGACGAGAATATCAGCCAGCGATCCTTTATCCCGGCGGCGGTTCGTCCGTTTGGCCATCGCTGCCTGAGCCGGATTGAGCCGTTCGTCCCCTTCCCATACAGCGCCGTGAATATCGCACAGCGTAATGTCTTCAAAGCCGTATTCCAAAAGGAGCGTGGCAATGCTGATGCCGGCTGCTCCGGCGCCGTTGATGACGACCTGCGCCTCCTTTTCCGATTTGCCCAGATAGGCCAGGGCATTGATGACGCCGGCCAGGACAATAATCGCCGTTCCGTGCTGGTCATCGTGAAAGACGGGAATATTCATGGTTTCACGGAGGCGCTTTTCGATTTCAAAACAGCGGGGACTGCTGATGTCTTCCAGATTGATGCCGCCAAAAGACGGGCCGCAGAGCTGTACAAAGCGGACAAATTCATCGACGTCCTGCGTATCTACGCATAAAGGCACGGCATTGATGCCGGCAAATTCGCTGAACAGCAGGCTTTTGCCTTCCATGACGGGCATGGCTGCATCAGGACCGATGTTGCCGAGGCCCAGGACGGCACTGCCGTCAGTAATGACGGCTACGTCGTTTCCCTTGCCTGTATACGTATAAGCCAGTTCCTTGTTGTCCGCAATTTCCATGCATGGCGCAGCTACGCCAGGCGTATAGAGAATGGCCAGAGCTTCTTTCGTATCTGCAGGAAGCTTGCTGTGAATGGCAAGTTTGCCATGAAGCCTGGCATGCACTTCCAGGGCTTTCTTGAATTTGTCGTTTCGGTCCGTTACTGTCTGAGTCACTCCTGTTTCCTCCTTGGGACGGCTCTTTAGCGTCCGTATTGTCTGCACAGTTCCGATAGCCACTGCGCGATGTCTAATTGTAACATACCTTCGTCCATTTGCCAACGCCAGTTTCCCTGCGCCGTTCCCGGCGTATTCATGCGGCACGTCCCGGGCAGGGCCAGAATATCCTGCATGGGAATAATTGCCGTTTCAGCGCGGCGGCTGTATACGTAGGCAATGAGGGACCGGACCAGTTCGCGCGGCGATACGTCATCAGCCAGCCCCAGGGCCTGGCGCACATGAAGACGCTGCGAATCAGTCAGGTCCTCTTCGTACCAGCCGATACTCGTATTATTATCGTGCGTTCCCGTATAGACCAGGCAGTTTGGTGCCGTGTCCAGAGAGTAGCCGCCGTCGGCCCGCTCTGTCATGTGGAAATGAAGAAGCTTCATGCCCGGCAGGTGCAGGGCGTCTTTTAATTCGCATACCTTGTCGGTAATAACGCCCAGGTCTTCGGCAACCAGGGGAATCTTGCCCAGTTTCTGATAGACTGCCTGAAACAGTGCCAGCCCCGGTCCCGGTTTCCAGCTTCCTTCCCGGGCCGTCTGGGCCTGTGCCGGAACGGCCCAGTACGATTCGAACCCGCGGAAGTGATCGATGCGGATCTCGTCGACCAGGGACGTCATGTGGCGGAACCGTTCGACCCACCAGGCATAGCCGTCCCTGGCCATCTGGCCGTAGTTATACAGCGGATTGCCCCAGAGCTGGCCGTCCTTGGCAAAATAATCAGGCGGCACGCCGGCAACGGAAGCGGGACTGCCGGCATCATCCAGATCAAACAGGTCCTGATGAGCCCAGCAGTCGGCGCTGTTGTGGGCGACGAACATGGGCATGTCGCCGAGAATGATCACGCCGTTCTCATGGGCATAAGCCCGCAGCTCCTGCCACTGGCGCCAGAAAATATACTGAAGAAATTTATAATGCGACACTGTGCCGGACAATTCCCGGCTGTACCGATGTACCGCTTCGGCAGCATGGCGGCGAATGTCTTCAGGCCACTGTATCCACGGCCGGCCGTGATAGAAATCGCTGACAGCCCGGAACAGGGCATAATCATCGAGCCAGTATGCCTGGTCTTCGCAGAACTGACGGAACGGTTCCCATGGAATCGTAAGAGATGCATCATGAGACAGATCCCATAAGACGGCCTTCCTGCACTGCCACTGGTCTTCCCAGGTCTTTGCCTGACTGGCTTTTTTCTGAAAGGCCTGCAGCGCTGAAGACGGCAGCCAGCCCCACTGGCAGAGCAGATCCAGGGAAATGAGCCGTTCATTGCCGGCAAAGGCCGAGCTGGACCAGTACGGCGAGTCATCCATCAGAGGCGGCGTCAGAGGCAGTATCTGCCAGACCCGCTGCCCTGCCGTTTTCATAAAGTCGATAAACCGGTACGCCGCCGGTCCCAGATCGCCATTGCCGTACGGCGACGGCAGGGACGTCGGATGAAGGAGAATGCCGGCCCGCTTGTTCCGGCTTTCGGCTCCTTCCAGAACGACGGCGCTCAGGGGCGGCAAGGTCAGGGTTACGCGGCTGTTCATCGCCGTCACCGGCGTCATGCGCGGCGCCAGGGCATTGGTCAGCTGTCCGTACGCCAGGCCGTCCGTATACAGGCTGACTGTGCGCAGCGACGTCGTGTTGCGGTTCAGGGCAATGAGGAAGAAACCGTCCTTTGCGGGCTTGCCGAATACATCCCTTCCCCCTTCGATGGTACGGGCATAGGCTACGACGTCGCCGTCGGCATAGAGGGGAATATATCGTCCCGTCTGCAGGGCATCGTGGCGACGCCGCAGGGCCGTCAGCTCCCGGGTTCGGGCCAGAATATCCGCCGCTTCATGGCCCCAGGGATAGGTACGGCGGTTATCCGGATCTTTGCCGCCGGTCACGCCGGCTTCGTCGCCATAATAGATGCAGGGAGCGCCAGGCAGGGTCATCTGCCAGGTCATGAGCAGAAAGAGCCTCTTCTTTGCCGTTTCATGGGCATGGTGCGTATGCGTGTCCCCATCGGCAGCAAGGACGGTCAGAATCCGTTCGATATCATGACTGCCAATGAGATTCAGCATGGCATACCAGTTTTCTTTCGGATAATTTTCGACGAGATGCATCACTTCTGCTGCCATGCGGCGGCCGTCTTTATGGCCTATCAGGAAGTCGACAATACTCGTGCGCAAGGCGTAATTCATGGCACTGTCCATTTCACGGCCGCACAGGTATTCCCGCTGTTCGCCGTAACTGATCTTATTGGACGCATCTTCCCACACTTCGCCAATGAGAACGGCATCGGGATTTTCTTCTTTCATGGTCTTATAGAAGGCTTTCAGAAAGGCCGTCGGCAGCTCATCGACGACGTCGAGGCGCCAGCCGCTGATGCCGGCGTGCAGCCAGTGCCGCAGGACGCTGTCTGCATCATGAATGATGAAATCCATATAGGACGGATCTGTTTCGTCGACATTGGGCAGATCCATGACGCCCCACCAGGACTCATACTGATCGGGATAGTCTGTAAAGCGGTACCACGAATAGTACGGCGACTCTTTGGACTGATAGGCGCCGACGCTGTCGTAATGGCCGAAGCGGTTGAAATAGATGCTGTCGGCGCCGGTATGGCTGAATACGCCGTCCAGTATGACTGCCATGCCAGCCTTTCTGGCGGCCCTGCAGAAGGCGGAAAATTCTTCGTTCGTCCCCAGGAAGGGATCGATACGGTGATAATCGGCTGTGCTGTAGCGGTGATTGGTCGCACTTTCAAAGACGGGATTCAGATAGAGGCACGTCACGCCAAGGGACTGCAAATAGGGCAGTTTTTCCACAATACCGGCCAGATTGCCGCCAAAGAAGTCATAGTACAGAATATCTCCCGTATTGGGATCTTTCCAGTACGCCGGCAAGTCGTTCCAGTCACTGTGAATGACGGCGCCGGTCTTGCCTTCCAGACAGGCCGAGGTCTGTGTGCCGCGCCGGAAGCGGTCCGGAAAAATCTGATAGACAATGGCGTGCTTGAACCAGTCCGGCGTGACCGCATTCCGGTCGTATACGGTAATCTGATAGGCCGGCGGCACCTGTTCCGACATCATGCCGACGCCGCCCAGGTTATCCACGTTGTTTCCGTAATATACCATGCGTCCGCTGCGGGTGATGATGAAATAATACCAGAGCAGACAGCCTTTCTCCGGCATGGTCAGGGCGGCGGCGAAGGCGCCGTCTTCCCAGTGCATGGGAACGATGGTTTCGCCGGCATTGCTCTGCCAGAGCCGGACACGGGCCTGCCAGGTCTCCCCTTCCGGCATGGCCGCCTTCAGTCGGAGAATGACTGTCGATTCCGTGGGAGCGGCACCGAATACAGAACGATAATAAAACTGACGGGAATGATGATACAATCCTAAATCCATAGGTGCCTCCTCATTGTTGTTTAGAAAATCCCCCGCCTGCATATCCTGCGGCGGGGGATCGGATCAGCCGGGCCAACAGTTATCCCGATATGATCTGTTTGTATATATTCATGTAGGCCTGGGCCGAGCGGTCCCAGCTGTAATCGCTTTCCATGGCATTTTTTACAATATGGTCCCACAGCGCTGCGTCTTCATAGTAGCTCAGGCCCTTCTTTACGGTAAACAGGAGTTCATGAGCATTGAAGTTGGGGAACGTCAGGCCATTGCCTGTATTCGTATATTTATCGAAAGGAATAATCGTGTCGTTCAGGCCGCCAGTCTGGCGGACGATGGGAACGGCGCCGTATTTCAGGGCAATGAGCTGGCTCAGGCCGCACGGTTCATAGCGGGACGGCATGAGGAATATGTCTGCTGCTGCATAGACGCGATGGGCCAGGGCTTCGTCAAAGAGGATATTGGCCGATACCTTGGTCGGATAGCGGCGGGCCAGTTCCCGGAAGGCTTCTTCGTACTTCCAGTCGCCGGTGCCGACAATGACCAGCTGCACGTCATCTTCTACAAGTTCGTCCATAATGCGCGTAACCAGATCGAGGCCCTTGTCTTCTACGAGGCGGGACACCATGGCGATCATGGGAATGCCCCGCTTAATGGGCAGTCCCAGCTCCGTCCGCAGGGCATCCTTGTTTTCCCGCTTGCCGGCACGGGCATTTCTGGCTGTATACTGCTTTTTAATATACTTGTCTGCAGCCGGATTATATACGTCCTCATCGAGGCCGTTAATAATTCCTGTCACTTTATCCCGGTTCATGCGGATATATCCGTCCAGGCGTTCGCCAAAATAGGGATACGTAATTTCCTGAGCATACGTCGGACTTACCGTCGTAATGCGGTCGGCATAGACCATGCCCGATTTCATGTAATTGACGCAGCCGTCACATTCCAGATTGCCGTTGTCAAACAGTTCCTGCGGAAGGCCAATAATGTCGCGCATAATGGCAGCTGGAAAGATGCCCTGATATTTTAAATTGTGAATAGTATAGACGATTTTCATCTGACTGTAATAGGGATCATGGCCGAAGTCTTCTTTCAGAAAGACTCCCATCAGTCCTGTATGCCAGTCGTTGCAGTGAATGACATCCGGCTTGAAGCCGACGCGGGGCAGCATGGTCAGAACGGCGCGGCAGAAATAGGCGAACCGTTCGGCATCGTCGTCAAACCCGTACAGGCGGTCCCGCTTGAAATACCATTCATTGTCGATGAAATACACCGTAACGCCGTTAAGCTGCAGTTCGTCGACGCCGTAATACAGCTGACGCCAGGCCAGATTGACCTTCCCTGTCGTGACCTGTTTCATCTGCTTTTTCCACTTGTCTGCAATGAGGCTGTACTTGGGAATAACCAGCCGCACATCCAGTCCCCGGGCAGCCAGCGACTTGGGCAGTGCGCCCATGACATCGGCAAGGCCGCCGGTCTTAATAAAAGGTACCGCTTCCGAAGCTACAAACAATACGTGTTCCATATATACTCTCCCACCTTCCTGCTCTTTATGAAAGGCTGCCGGTTACTCGGCAGTCCTGGTTTTTCGTTGTTTCGCCGTTCTGCGGCTGCGCGGTGCCGAAGAGGCTTTCTGTTTCGTGCCCGTTCCGGTCCTGGCAGCTGCCTTTTTCCGTACAGTCCGGCTCTTTTCCCGATTCGGCGCCGAATCTGTCACACTTCGTTTATGCCCCGTCTTTTGTGATGGGGACAATTTTTTTTTATGTGCTGCTTCTTTCAGCTGCAGATACACCGTTGCCAGAGGCGGTACCGTAATGGCCAGGGACTGTTCCTGCTGGTGCATGGGAATAGCTTCCGCTTTCAGCAGGCCTTCATTTACTACATTGGAACCGCCGAAGGCTTCGGCGTCACTGTTGAATACTTCTACATACTCCCCTTTGCAGGGTACGCCAAACCGGTAGTTATGACGGACCACAGGCGTAAAGTTGCACACAGCCAGGGTCATATCGTCATCATGACGGCCGCGGCGGAAAAAGACGATAATGCTGTTGTCACAGTCATCACAGCTGATCCAGGAAAATCCGGTCCAGTCGCAGTCTTCTTCCCAGAATTCCCGATGGGACCGGTAATAGGCATTGAGGGCCTGCACGTAGTCCTCCATGGCCCGGTGCATGGGATAGTCCAGCAAATGCCAGTCCAGGCTGTCATCGTACTTCCATTCAATAAACTGGCCGAACTCACTGCCCATAAACAGCAGCTTTTTGCCGGGATGGGCCATCCAGTAGCCGTAAAAGGCGCGCAGGCCAGCAAATTTCTGCCAGTAATCGCCAGGCATCTTATCGAGAAGGGACCGCTTGCCATGGACTACTTCGTCGTGGGACAGAGGGAGAATGAAGTTTTCCGAAAAGGCATAACACAAGGAAAAGGTAATGAGATTGTGGTTGTCTTTCCGGAATAGCGGATCGAGAGACATGTACTTCAGCATGTCGTTCATCCAGCCCATATTCCACTTGTAGTTAAATCCCAGACCGCCTACATCGACAGGCTTGGTCACCAGCGGCCAGGACGACGACTCTTCGGCAATCATGAGGGCCTGGGGAAACTCACGGAATACAGCCGTATTCAGCTTACGCAGAAAGTCGATGGCTTCCAGGTTTTCCCGGCCGCCGTATTTGTTGGGCCGCCAGCTGCCTTCACGATGGCCGTAGTCCAGATAGAGCATGTTGGCCACGGCGTCAATGCGCAGGCCGTCAATATGAAACTGGCCGAGCCAGAACAGAGCGCTGGAAATGAGAAAAGACTGTACTTCCGTCCGGCCGTAGTCGAAATTCATGGTATCCCATTCCTGATTTTCCGCCAGCATGACGTCGCCCGATTCGTAGCAGGGCTGTCCGTCAAAATGGCGCAGGCCGTGGGCGTCGCGGCAGAAATGGCCTGGCACCCAGTCGAGGATGACGCCGATGCCGCTGCGGTGGCACTGATCGATAAGGTACATCAGGTCTTCCGGAGCACCGTACCGGCTGGTTGCCGAAAAATACCCCGTCCCCTGATAGCCCCAGGACCCATCATAGGGATATTCGCACAGGGGCATCAGTTCAATATGGGTATAGTGCATGGATTTGACATAGTCTACCAGCGGGCCTGCCAGTTCCCGGTATGACAGGAGTCGTCCTTCACTGCCGCGTCGCCAGGAGCCGAGATGAACTTCATACGTCAGCATCGGTTCGCTGTATGAATCGTACTGACTGCGGCCGGCCATCCAGGCCTTGTCCTTCCACGTATAATGAAGTTTCGTGAGCTTCGACGCCGTATGAGGACGCACTTCCGACGCAAAGGCATAGGGATCGCTTTTCAGGATGACTTCACCAGACGGCGTCGTAATGGCATATTTATAGATATCCCCTTCGTGAAGCCCTTCGATATAAGCCGTCCAGATCCCGTTGCCGACAGCACTGCGCTCCATGGGATTGGCCTGGTCGTTCCAGTTGTTGAAATCGCCTACGACGCTCACGGCCCGGGCATGAGGCGCCCAGAGGGCAAAGCGCACGCACGGACGGCGGCGCAGAACCGTAAAATGAGCGCCAAACAGGCGATAACTGGCATGGTTTGTTCCCTGATGAAACAGAAAGGCACTGTAGTCATCAACTGCACTTACTTTCATGTTGAACCCTCCCCTTTCGGTTCCGGCTATATTGTAACCGGATGAATATGCCAGATATGATCGGCATATTCCTGAATCGTCCGGTCACTGGAAAAATACCCGGAATGGGCAATATTCACGATGCTGGCACGGCGCCAGTCCTTCGTATCGGCATAGCGCCGGGCAATTTCTTCCTGAGCACCGCAGTATGCGGCAAAATCCTTCAGCACGAAGAACTCATCATTCCGGTCCAGGAGCGATTCATAGAGCATGCCAAAGTATTCCCCGTTAATGGAGCCGTCAGTCAGGGCATCCATGACCTGGCGGATCGCCGGATCGGAGCTGTACATATTCCAGGCCGAATAGCCGCCGTTGACATAGTAATTCATGACTTCGTCAGCCCGCAGGCCAAAGATGACGCAGTTGTCATCGCCGACGGCCTGGTGGATTTCCACATTGGCGCCGTCCATCGTTCCCAGCGTAATGGCGCCGTTCATCATGAACTTCATGTTCCCCGTGCCGGACGCTTCTTTCCCGGCCGTGGAAATCTGTTCACTTACGTCAGCTGCCGGAAACAGGAGCTGTGCCAGAGATACATTGTAGTTTTCCAGAAAAAGAACCTGCATCTGCTTGCTGACGCGGCGGTCCCGGTTGACCATATGAGCTACGACATTAATCAGCTTAATGGTCTGTTTGGCTTCGCCGTAGCTGGCAGCTGCCTTGCCGCCGAATAAGTAGGTCCGCGGCGTAATGCGCATGGACGGATTGGCTTTCAGCTGGTAATAGAGATGGAGAATATGAAGAATATTCAGGAGCTGCCGTTTATACAGGTGAATCCGCTTGATCTGTATGTCAAAAATAGAGTCCGTATTGACTTTCAGGTTGTAGCGGGACCGGATATACTTTGCCAGCACCTGTTTGTTGCTGTGTTTGACCTGAGCCAGTTCAGCCTGGAAGGCCGAATCCCCGGCAAAGGGGGCCAGATCGAGCAGTTTGGACGGTGTTTTCCGCCACGTATCGCCAATGGCGCTGTCAATGAGGCTGGCCAGTTTGGGATTCGATTCAATGAGCCAGCGGCGGTGAGAAATGCCGTTGGTCTTATTGGAAAACCGTTCCGGAAACCATGTATAGAACTGATGAAGCGTGGAATCCTTTAAAATCTGGGAGTGAATTTCAGCGACGCCGTTGACGCTGTGACTGCCCAGAACGGACAAATGCGCCATATGTACCTGGCCGTTCCACAAGACGGCTACATCCCGAGCCTTTCCTTCATCACCGGGGTACTTGGCCCGCACTTCATTCAGCCACTGCCGGTTAATTTCTTCGACAATGAGATAGATCCGCGGCAGAAGCGACTGGAACATGGGAATCGCCCACTTTTCCATGGCTTCCGGCAGAATGGTGTGATTCGTATAGGCTACCGTCCGCTGCGTCACAGCCCAGGCTGTCTTCCATGACAGCCCTTCTTCATCCATGAGGATGCGCATGAGTTCCGGAATGACCAGTGCCGGGTGCGTATCATTAATGTGAATGCCTACGTACTGATCAAACTGCGACATGGGCTTGCGGTATTTTTTCTTATAATGGCGAACAATGCTCTGCACGCCGGCAGACACGAAGAAGTATTCCTGCATGAGCCGCAGCCGGCGCCCTTCTTCCGTACTGTCGTCAGGATAGAGAAAACGGGAAAGCTGCTGGACTTTGTCCTTGTAGCGGAAAGCCCGGTGCCGGTCGCCGAAGGTCAGTTCGCGGTACAGGTCTTCCCGGGAATATTCTGCCCGCCACAGGCGCAGCGTATTGACCGTATTGTTGTGATAGCCAATAATGGGCACATCATACGGCACGGCCCGGACAGACGAATAGTTTTCATGGACACATTCCAGATCGCCGTCGGCATTGGGCCGCATGTACGCGTTGCCGCCAAAGCGGACGTTTACGGCCTTATCCACTTTTTTAACTTCCCAGGGATAGCCGTTTACGAGCCAGTTATCGGGCAGTTCAACCTGCTGATCGTCGACAATGCGCTGATTGAACAGGCCGTACTGATAGCGAATACTGTTGCCATGGCCAGGAAGCTGCAGGGCTGCCAGAGAATCGATGAAGCAGGCAGCCAGACGGCCAAGGCCGCCGTTGCCCAGGCCGGGATCGCGTTCTTCCGGAATAATGTCATCCAGTTTCCAGCCCAGGTCTGACAGCCCTTCCTGACAGATCCGTTCCATATGGACGCCGAGCAGATTGGACTTCAGCAGGCGGCCAATGAGAAATTCGATGGAAAAATAGTATATCTGCTTTACTTTCTGCTCTGCATAGACTTCGTTCGTACGAATCCAATCTTCACTGACCAAATCGCGAATCATATAGGCAATGGTCTGATACACTTCATTGCGCGTCAGATCTTTGATATCGCTTTCCCACAAAATATGCGCTTTTTCCGTAAAAATCCGCTTGAATTCTTCCTTATTCTGCCATGTTTTCATGATACAGTACCCCTCTTTAAATAACACTGCACTTTCCGATGCACAAGGGATTATCCTGCGTACCGGATAATACAGCTTCAGGCTGCACTATCGCGTTTTTGTCGCATATGACGTAGTCAAGCTGCGCGTCATCGCCAATCTTCGTCCGCTGCATAATGATGCTGTTGCGGATGACTGCGTTCTTTCCGACCCGCACTTTCCGGAACAGAATGGAATTTTCCACACGCCCTTCAATAATGCAGCCATTTGCGACAATAGAATTGCTGACATGCGCTTCTTCCATGTATTTGGCCGGCGCTTCATCCTTTATTTTGGTGTAGATATGGTGCTGTTTGTCCTTCAGGAACAGGTCATGCCACGTCTGCAGGTGAAGCAGGTCCATATTGACCTGGAAGTACGACGAAATAGAATCAATTCGTTTCGCATATCCCTGATAATTATACCCGAAAATCCGCAGGCGGTCTATATTGCGCTTCAGCACGTCCGTAATGAGGTAATGGTATCCTTTGGCATAGGCCTTGCGGATGGCGTGCTGAAAAATAGCCGAATCGATGAGAATGCCGCGCTGATACAGGTTTTCGCCGGCCTGCAGTGTTTCCCTGGCGTCGATTCCCGTCACCCGGTGATGTTCGTTGACCGTCAGGGCATAGCCGCTGCGGTCAAAATCGTACTTCTGCTGCTGATAAATAAGAGTTACGTCGGCATTATGGCGGCGATGAAAATGAAGGACTTCATCGTAGTCAATATTCTGCACCATATCGCAGCCTGTCAGCAGGATATAGGGCTTGTTGCCGCGCTGTACGTACAGGAGATTCTTGTAATACGCCGGAATATCGCCTTCCACGGGATGCAGAATGTCTTCCACTTCTTCCGGAAGGTAGAACAGGCCGTCCCCCTTGCGGGCCAGTCCCCACTCTTTCCCGGAGCGAATGTGATCCAGTACGGACCGCGACTGCGCTGCCAGCAGGAGACCGACATTGGCAATACCGGCGTTGACCAGATTGGACAGCGTAAAGTCAACGAGACGGAACTTTCCTCCTACGGGAATCGTTGCCAGCGGTCGCTTGTCATTCAGCTCGAGAATGGGCAAATCCGTCCGCATATTAATCATGGCTATCATATTACTGTTCATGCATTACGCCTCCTTCTTTGCAGCACCCATCATCTGCTCATTCCGGCCCAGGACGGCAACGGTGCCGTCGTCATTTTTCACGGTCACACCTTCGCCAATGGTGCAGCGCTCGCCAATAATCGCCTTGTCGACGACGGCGTCTTTTTTGATGACTGTCCCCGGCATAATGACGGAATTGCTGACTCTGGCGCCTTTTTCGATGGTTACGTTATAAAAGATAACGGAATTGATGACATTCCCCAGAATGGCCGAGCCTTCGGCAATGAGCGAACTTTTGGCACTGCCGTCAGGGCCGATGAAATGGGGCGGCAGACTCTGGTTATACGAATAAATGCGCCAGTCCGGATTGTTCAGATCCAGGGGCGGCTCATCGGCAATAAGGTCCATATTGGCCTGCCACAGGCTGTCAATGGTTCCTACGTCCTTCCAGTATCCTTCGAAGGGATAGGCATAGAGAGGCACGTGATCGGCCAGCATGGCGGGAATGACGTTTTTGCCAAAATCATGGTCCGACGTCGTATCGGCTGCATCGGCTTTCAGATAGGACGTCAGGATATCGCGGTTAAAAATATAAATCCCCATGGATGCCAGGTTGCTTTCCGGCTTGGCCGGCTTTTCCTGGAACTTCTGAATCCGCATCGTTTCATCGGCTACCATGATGCCGAACCGGCTTGCTTCATCCCAGGGGACGCGAATGGTGCCGATAGTGACGCTGGCTTCATGCTTCTTATGGAAGGCCAGCATTTTGGCGTAGTCCATGGAATAAATATGATCGCCTGACAAAATGAGAACATAGTCGTCGCCGACCATATCGACGAAGTTCAGGTTCTGATAAATAGCGTCTGCTGTGCCGTGATACCAGTTGGAGCCGCCGTCGCTCGTATAGGGCGGCAGGACGAAGGTACCGCCTGTATCGGAATCCAGATCCCAGGAACTGCCGTTGCCGACATACCAGTTTAATTCCAGCGGCTGATACTGGGTCAGAATACCGACGGTGCCGATACCGGAATGGCGGCAGTTGCTCAGGGGAAAGTCGATGATACGGTACTTCCCGCCAAACAGCAGACCCGGCTTGGCCTGATCTTTGGTCAGGACGCCCAATCGGCTGCCTTTGCCGCCGGCCAGGATCATGGCCAGACAATTGGATTTTCTCATGTAAACTCCTCCTCGTGCCAGAAAACCGGTGCTCCAGTATGGGACAGAAAGGGAAAACAGTTCCTGCCGGCATACTGCATGCAGCGGATTCTCCTCGTAATCGTCTGTAATCGTTATATTTCTGCATATACAGCGAGTATATATGTAAAA